>DMUD01000092.1 GCA_003476475.1 Cytophagales bacterium
CCGTACACGGCAATCGAACTTACGTCGATAAAATAAGACAAACCCTCTACTTGTTGGTCTATTTGCATGGCCAACTCTCTAGTGGGTGTTAAAATGAGCGTATTCAGATGCCTGTGGTTGGAATTCAAAATTTTATGCAAAATGGGCAACACAAAAGCAGCCGTTTTGCCAGTGCCAGTTTGAGCACAAGCAATCAAGTCTTTGTGTTCCAAAATGATAGGAATAGCTTGTTCTTGAATGGGAGTAGGCTTTGTATATCCCATTGAAGATAAGCCTTCTATAAGTTTTTCGTCGAAATTGAAATCGTTAAAAATCAAAGAATTATAAATTTAAAAACGTAGTATTTGCGTATAACAACTTGTAATATAGTAAGAAAATAGCATAGCAAAAGCATTTTACTCCATGCAAACTTCCATTAATCCCTCTAGCCATTTCACCACCTCTCGGTTTGGCACATCATGATTGTTTACAAGCACCGCAAAAGGGTTCAATTTGTCCTGCGCATCTCTCAAATAACCAGCATAACCTTTTATTCGTTCCATGCTACCACTCTTAGCCACCACTCGGCCTTCTGCCATGGTGCCGTTACAAAATTTTTCCAGCGTGCCCCCTTTGCCAGAATAGGGCAAAGTGCCATAAAATTTTTTGAACCAAGGTTCTTGTATAATATTTCCTAGATAGGAAGCCAATTGTGCCGCATTTACAAGATTGTATTTAGAAAGACCAGAACCATCGACTAATTTGAAACCAGAAGCATTGAGCATTCGCGACTGGACAAATTTGTTCACAATTTCAAGCCCAGCAGCCGTGCTTCCATTCTTTCGAATTTCGGCACCAAGAGTACGCAAAATACATTCTGCTGCCAAGTTGTGGCTGGTATAATTGGCATATCGGCAAATGTCGGAAAGCATGGGCGAATAGTGAGTGTACAAGGTTGTATATGAATTGGTGTTTATGGGTTTGGAAGGTGCATAATATTGGCCAGTCTCTTCAAACATGATACTTTGCACTTTTAATTCTTCTTTTAGCAGTTGCAGAAAAAATAATTCTGGTCGAGGTATAGAGCCCTTTATTCTGAACGAATCGCCGACAGGCATTTTACCGTAAATGTGCTTTTCCATAGCATGTGGTGGACCAGGAATAAATGTTTGGTCGCCACCGCCAATTGCAGTTGTGGTGTGATTAATTAGTTTAAGTCCAGGCACAACTGGCTGTGTGTACAATATTTTGGTGCTATCACCGGCTTTGAAGCCAGGCTTAAAAAAAACCTCGTACTGGTTTTCGGCTATGTTCAAGGCCATGATAGGAGGCGCATAGTAATTTCCTAAGTCGTACCAAATCCAATGGGCAGGAACTGGCTCATCTTCAAAATAAGAGATATCTACTAGCACCTTGCCTTTTATTTTATTTATACCTGCCAACCTAATTTCCTTAACCAATTCGCGCACCAACGGCTCCCGCATTTGGCCACCGCCATTTAGGCTGCCTAGCACCGGGTCGCCACCGCCTTTTACTATCAAGTCTCCATTTAAAATGCCCTCTGGCGAAATTTTGCCATCGACAAAAAGTCGCGTTTTGAAACGAAAAGTATCGCCAAGCAAGGCAATAGCTGCAGAAGTTGTAAACATCTTCACTACTGAAGCTGGCACAAGACTTTTTTGCGAATTAAATTGTTGAATAAGTTGGCAGTTTTGGCCCGACAACAAACAAAAACTCCATGAAGCCTGACGAAAAGCAAGGGTACTGTCCATCTTGGCCAAATAAGAAGCCACACGGGAAGGTTGTGCCAACACACTTTGAAGGGTAATTGCGAAAAAAAGAAAAATGAAAAACGAAGCCCTGAAAAAGAAAAAATGCATAGATGCTTGTGGTAATAAGAATGTATTGCGAATAAACTAAAAAACAGACTTAATTTTACAATTCATGTACGAAACAGCTCTTCCATCTCAAAAATGCATTCTAGTAAGTGTGCTTGGCAAAGGCGTATCTAGCCACGAAGCCATGGAGCACTTGCAAGAATTGGCCTTCTTGGCCGAAACAAATGGTCTTGAAACCATCAAAACCTTTACCCAACGTCTAGAGCATCCTGAAAACAGGACATTCATAGGCAAGGGGAAGGTAGAAGAAATACGGATTTTTTTAGAGCAAACCCCTGTCGATTTTGCCATTTTCGACGACCAGCTTTCGCCCTCGCAAGTGCGAAATTTGGAAAAAGAATTGGGTTGTGCCATTATGGATAGAAGTAGCTTGATTCTTGAAATTTTTTTGAAAAGAGCCAAAACCGCCCAGGCCAAAACGCAAGTGGAACTAGCGCGATATCAATACATGTTGCCGCGCCTAACGCGTATGTGGTCGCACTTGGAGCGACAGCGTGGAGGAGGAGCCACTCGTAGTGGTTCCGGCGAATCTCAGTTGGAATCCGATAAACGAGACATTCGGAACCAAATAGATATTTTGAAAGAAAAACTGAAGAAAATCACTCTGCAAAACGAAACACAACGCAAACATCGCGACGGAATAGCCAGAATATCCCTGGTAGGATATACCAATGTAGGTAAATCGACCCTCATGAACTTGCTCGCAAAAGCCGATATTTTTGCAGAAAACAAATTATTCGCCACTGTCGATTCTACAGTCAGGAAAGTGCACATGGACGGAGTTAATTTCCTTTTGGCGGACACCGTAGGGTTTATTAGAAAACTACCGCACCAGTTGGTCGAATGTTTTAAATCTACTTTGGAAGAGGTAAGAGAGGCCGATGTGCTTTTGCATGTGATTGACATATCGCACCCTACTTTTGAAGACCAAATGGAGGTGGTAAACAAGACACTTACCGAAATAGGAGCCAGCGGAAAACCCACCATATTGGTTTTCAACAAGATAGATTCATTAATAGAGGAGCT
>DMUD01000014.1 GCA_003476475.1 Cytophagales bacterium
ATAGGCGAAGAAAATGTAGACCTATGGAACGATGAAGATGGCTTTTTCTACGATGTGCTTCACCTGCCAAACGGCTATTCTTTTCCCTTGAAAATACGGTCGATGGTGGGCATTATTCCCCTTTTTGCTGTGGAAACTATGAAAGAATCGATATTCAAGAAACTGCCCCGATTCAGCCAAAGACTTGAACATCTGATACGTGAAAAACCCGAGCTATGCGATTTGGTATCGCACTTTCAAGTGCAAGGAAACGAAGGTCGCCGATTGCTGTCTTTGTGGCGCGGATTTCGCATGAAAAAAGTGTTGCAAAAAGTGCTGGATGAAACAGAATTTCTTTCAGATTATGGCATACGTTCTATGTCGAAATTTCACTTGGACAATCCCTACAACTACCATACACACGATGCCACATTTACCGTAGCATACACACCGGGTGAATCGGACACCTTTCTTTTTGGCGGTAACAGCAACTGGCGAGGACCTGTTTGGTTTCCTGTCAACTATTTGCTGATAGAATCGCTATTAAAATTTCACCACTACTATGGCGAAGAATACAAACTAGAGTACCCTCAGTCTTCAGGCAAATTTATGACTATCAAAGAAGTAGCTTATGAAATCGGGAAAAGACTCATTAAAATATTTCAAAAAGACGAAAATGGACTGCGGCCTGTGTACAACCTACATCCCAAATTGCAGGCCGACCCCCATTTTTCCGAAAACATTCTTTTCTACGAATATTTTCATGGCGACAATGGAAGCGGACTAGGTGCTCCACACCAAACTGGGTGGACTGCTTTGGTTTCTGATATGATTCATAAACTATATAGATAAAAATAAATTAATGTATATATTAGGTGGCATTTTGTAGTTTTGTATAATAAAACAATGAATAAATGAAATCACCAATCGCAATACTGTTTTTAACCTTTTTCTCTTCTATTGTTTTTGGTCAAAGTACGGGTATCAACAATCGTACTCCCAACAGCAAGGCCGCCCTAGATGTGGTGGCTTCAGGAAACCAAGGTATGCTGATTCCGCGCATCTCTGATTCACAACGCCAGGCTATTGCCAACCCACCCACTGGGCTCATTTGTTATTCCACCACCGATAATTTAATATGGTACTATAACGGCTCCAACTGGGTAACAATCCCCAACAACGCCATAAACGCTTGGTCACAGTCGGGTTCGAATGTAATTCTCACGAACTCTACCCAAAATGTGGGGATAGGAGTAACACCCATTGCCAAACTTGAAGTGAGAGGTGACGATGACTCCAACACCAATTTAGCCTTTCGCATTAGCAACTCGACTGAGAGCAACCTGATGACAATAGACAACGCAGGAAATGTTACCATCCCAAAGTTGACAGGGCCAGGGATAGTACAGACCGATGCAGCAGGCAATCTTTCAGTAAAATCGAACCCTAGTACAAGTACCGGGTTGTCCTACAAGGTAGCCTTTTGGACTGATGCCTCAACTTTGACTTACAACGAGTACTTCCACTGGGACAATACAAACAACAGATTAGGAATTGGCACCACATTACCCACTTCCCCACTTACGGTAAAGGGCACTTCAACTAAAGGCATTAATCTATTGGGTGCCTCCGACCAAAATCTAAACATTTATCACAGTGATAATAACCTCAACTTCGAATCAAACAACCCTATGGAATTTTTTCCAAACGGTGGGGGTCTGGCGATGCACATTGATGATGGCGACTTAATTGCTAATGTACCTTTGACAGTAAAATCAAAAGCAACAATTTCAGAAAACGTGGGCATTGGAACAACCACCATTGGAGTAGAACCAGGTGCAAAACGCTATTTGACAGTATCTGGCACTACTTCTACTGACAATTCTTTTGCTTCTATTGAAATACAGGGAGGACAGGGTACCATAGGAAATCCAATAGGAAGATTAGATTTTATTTCAAACTCGAGTGTAGGAAATTCAGCTATTACTCGAATAGAGAGTATCATCAGTTCAGGTGCTCAATTCAGAGGAGATATGTTATTTTATACCCGAACAGGTAATACTTTCACAACCAGTAGCCTTACTGAAAAAATGCGAATAACTGCATCTGGAAATGTGGGCATTGGGACTCCCTCCCCTGATGCAACACTAGATGTAGAAGGCAAATTTAAATTAGGTACCTCTGGTAGTCAGATGAATGAAATCATTCATGAAACCACCCCCAGTAAAACTATAACATATTCTGGCAACAGTACCAATGTGTATGACTTCACAGTATCAGGTGCTCAATTAGGCTCTTCTGTTGTAGTTTCTCCCAATATTGCTATGGGCGGCCCTAGTTCTGGAATTGGGAACCCAGGTCTAGCAATTGCTTGGGCATATGTTTCAAGCGCAAATAACGTAAAAGTTGCTATTACGAATCTTAGCAATACTACAGGTACTGCTACCATAAGCTTTTACATTACTGTTTTCAGATAGCCTAGCAGTCAAATTTATATGGATATTACAACCCTTCAACAAGACGCCATTGAACTGCTAAAAGGGCTCATTGGCATTGAGTCTTTTTCTAGACAAGAAGACAAGACTGCCACGCTCATCCACTCCTTTTTTACCGACAGGGGAATTCCCGCTTTTCGGCACAAAAACAACGTGTGGGCGCTCAACAAATACTACGAGCAAAACAAGCCTACCATCCTGCTCAACTCACACCACGACACGGTGAAACCCAACCCAGGATACACTCTGAATCCTTTTGAACCAATAGTCAAAGACGGTAAACTGTACGGTTTGGGAAGCAATGATGCTGGTGGCTGTATAGTATCACTTATCGCTACTTTTCTTCATTTCTACGACAGAAAAAATTTGAAATACAATTTTATAATGGCGGCCTCTGCCGAAGAAGAAGTGTCGGGTTTTGATGGTTTAGAACTCATTTATCCCAAATTGGGGGCCATCGATTTTGCCATAGTGGGCGAACCTACCCTCATGAACATTGCCGTAGCCGAAAAAGGACTTATGGTATTGGACTGCACGGCCAAGGGCAAAGCGGGACATGCTGCACGCGAAGAAGGCGACAACGCAATATACAAAGCCATTAAAGACATAGAGTGGATACAACAATACAAATTTGATAAGGTTTCTACCCATTTGGGACCTATCAAAATGTCGGTGACCATCATCAATGCTGGCACACAACACAATGTGGTGCCTGAAAACTGCACATTTACCATAGATGTAAGGCTTACCGATGCTTACAGCATGGAAGAAGTGTTGGATACAATACAGCAAA
>DMUD01000142.1 GCA_003476475.1 Cytophagales bacterium
ATTATCTGGAAATTCATCAAAGACAAACTCATTTTACCATACCTAGACCTCGACATCAAGTACTACGATCTCGGTATCGAAAAACGCGATGAAACCAACGACCAAATCACTATTGACGCAGCTGAGGCTATTAAAAAACATCAAGTAGGGATCAAGTGTGCTACCATCACCCCTGACGAAGCTCGAGTAAAAGAATTTCACTTGAAATCGATGTGGAAGTCACCAAACGGCACCATCCGCAACATCTTAGATGGCACCGTTTTTCGCGAACCAATCGTGATGCAAAACGTGCCGCGTTTAGTGACCAACTGGACGGCTCCAATTATTGTAGGGCGCCATGCATTTGGCGATCAGTACCGCGCTACCGATGCTGTATTCAAAGGAAAAGGCAAGCTCACCATGACCTTCACTCCAGAAGATGGCGGTGAATCCCAAACTTTTGAAGTCTATAATTTCAAAGGAGATGGCGTCGGAATGGCAATGTACAATACCGACGAATCCATTTCGGGTTTTGCCAGAAGCTGTTTCAATATGGCCTTAACCAAAAAATGGCCGCTATATCTTTCTACCAAAAACACCATCCTTAAAAAATACGATGGGCGTTTCAAAGATGTTTTCGAAGAAATCTACCAAGCAGAATTCAAGGCGCAGTTTGACGCTGCAGGCATCGTATACGAGCACCGACTCATAGACGATATGGTTGCTTCCGCTTTAAAATGGAACGGAAATTTTGTGTGGGCTTGCAAAAACTACGATGGTGATGTTCAATCTGATACCGTTGCGCAAGGGTTTGGCTCATTGGGCCTCATGACCTCTGTTTTGATCACACCAGACGGAAAAATTATGGAGTCAGAAGCCGCTCACGGCACTGTAACACGCCATTACCGCGATCACCAAGCGGGCAAGAAAACCTCCACCAACCCTATTGCCTCGATTTTTGCCTGGACGCGCGGTTTGGCTTTCAGAGGAAAGCTCGACAACAATCAAGCGCTTATTGACTTTTGCAATACACTAGAAAAAGTCTGTATTGAAACCGTAGAAAGCGGCATCATGACCAAAGACCTTGCGGTTTGTATCCACGGGAACAAAGTCAACCACGGTGAACACTATGTGTATACCGAAGAGTTTTTAGATGCACTTGACCAAGGTCTGAAAACAAAAATGAATTAATTTAGAGGGGCTAAGCCCCTTTTTTATGCGTCTACTTTTCTTTTTTTCTTTTTTGAGTTCTTTTGTTTGGAGTCAACTCCCCTCCTCTCCTAAAAATGGTATTCCTGATGATTGGCTTGGCTCTTATGGCGGTGTAATGGAAATCTATAATAACAATGGTTTACAACAAACTGTTGATGTTCACCTCGACCTCCAAATCATGGATAGACCAAATTATTGGACTTATAACATGTCTTACATTAATTCAAAAAATGGAGAAACGCTCAGCACAAAAGCCTATCATATTGTTTATGATGAAACCAACAAGAAGCTTTGGGTGGACGAAGGCGATAGCCTACTCATCGAGATGACGCTCATGGGCAACTGCTTATATGATCACTACGAACTCAGCGGCATGTTTTTCAATTCTTCACTTTGCAAAAAAGAAGAGCAATTGGTTTTTGAGCTTACCGGCGGGAACACCAAACCAAGTTATGCTAGTCCGTTTATAAAAGAGGCCGAGGGCATAGTTGAAACCATGCGTGTTGGTTTTTTGCAGCGGGCGGTTCTTAAAAAACAATAGATGAAATCCGCACTCTTCTACAGTATAATTCTATTGCTTACTGCTTGCAGAACGATAGAAGTAGATCCGCCAGCACCAGAGTTCAAGGGCCTTGAAGAAATGAGCTCTACTGAGCCGTCCTTTTTATTGATTCAGACCGAAATGGCGCTTAAACCTTACTTAAAAGAGGCCGATCAGAGTTTGGATAAAAAATTTACAGGAAAATCTGAACAATGTGAGGGGGTCAGCTATACATATCATTTTGAAAGGGACCCGCTTTTATTCAAATTTAAAGAAAAGGAGGTTGAAACGACGATTACCGGTGCATTTGACCTGCGTTTAAATTATTGCCCAACCTGCCATGAGTTGTTTGGAGAAGAGCGCTGTGCTATTCCGCGGATATATGCTTCTTGTGGGGTTGATGAACCTAAAAGAAAGGTACATCTTTCTTATCAAAGTAAAATAGGCATCTCTGAAGAATTTGTGCTGCGCACCAAAACTCAATTAGGTGAATTCCAATTGATAGATCCTTGTAAGATTACTGTGTTTCAATACGACGCAAGTAAAACCATTGAAAAAGAAGTCAAAGCATCATTAATTCAGCTCGAAAAAGATATTGATCAACAACTAGCACAAGCACCGGTTAAGTCCAGCGTTGCAGAAGTGTGGAAAACACTACAAGAACCCATCTTAGTTGAACCCTATGGTGTTTTTTATCTTCAACCCCAGACCATCGGAATCGCCGACTTAACTTTAAAAAATGAAGGTCAGAAAGCGTTTTTCACCACGCAACTAACTGCACAACCTGTGTTTTCTACTAATAACCTTGATCTAGACAAAGTAAAACTTCCTCAAAACACCCCACAGAACACAAAAGAAAACAAGAGCATTCTGCATTTACGCACTATTGCTAGTTACGACTCCATCAATCGTTTTTTGATCAGAGATTTTGACACCCAACAAATTAGCATAAGTCCTAAAAAACAAATTCTAATCAATAAAGTACAAATTTTGGGACCACAAGCCGACCGCTTGGTTTTGGCAATTGAATTTTCTGGTTCTAAAAAGGGTGTTTTTTATTTGGTTGCAGAACCATACATCGATATTGATCAACACCTCCGAATGCGAAAGGTTGACTTCGAAATCAAAACCAAAAGTGTGCTCCTACATTCTGCAAAATGGCTTTTAGATGCAAAAGTAAAAGAGCAAATTGAAGCGAACCTAGATGTAGACCTTAGTCCCATATTAAAAGAAAGCCAAGGGTCGATTGAAAAGCAAATCAACGGAGAAATTTCAAAAGGGGTTTGGTTAAACGGGAACATTACTGAGTTGCGCGTTGAGCAATTGCAATTTAGTTCTGCCTATTTTATCATTGACTTTGAATTAAGTGGCCACTTGAAACTAAAAATCCAATAAAGCGTATAACGTTTTGTGAAAATTTTACTGCTCCTTCTTTTCACCTCGGCGCTGCAAGTGCTGTTTGCTCAACGCTCCACTTATAACCACTGTTCGGGTGCTGTATTTGCGCCCATTGAAGGCTCTT
>DMUD01000054.1 GCA_003476475.1 Cytophagales bacterium
GACCAAGCCCTTAATTGAGCCATGGTGTTGGCCTGAGCTACCGTCCAAGCTGGTGTGTCGGAAATTCCTGGGTAAATTATTTTACCGCTACGCACCAAGTCGTCGAAACCACGCATGATTTCCTCTACTGGCGTGGTCCTATCCCACATGTGCAGGTAAAAAAGATCAATATAGTCTGTTTTTAGTCTTTTAAGGCTTGCCTCTACGGCTTGTACCATGTTTTTACGCGAATTGCCAGAATGGTTGGCTTTATTGCGCTGCGTGAAAAGTGTGTATTTGGTTGCCAAAACTAAATTTTCTCTTTCGCTTTGAATGAGCTCGCCAAGAAATTTCTCGCTTGTGCCCTCTGTGTAGCGATTGGCAGTATCGATAAAGTTTCCTCCTGCCTCAAGAAAAGTGTCGAACATTCTTTTGCTTTCGGCAAAATCACTTCCATAACCCCATTCCTCTCCAAAAGTCATGGTGCCAAGGCAAATTTCCGAAACGCGGCAACCGGTAGGTCCAAGTAGTTGGTAATGCATAGTTTTGTCAGTGTTCTCTTCCCATCAATTCGTCGGCAAATGCTTTGAGTTTAGCTATTTTCATTATGCCAGGCGAAAGACCCGATAAATTTTTTACTGCACGAACATAAAGTTCTTCCATCAAGATTTTAGTTTCTTTTTCTATTTGTAATTGGTCGTAAATGGCCATTACCGTTTTTACTTTGTCATCTACAGCCAATTTTTGGTTTTCAAATATTGCACCAAGTTCCTTGGCTGTTTTGTCGTCGGCCAATTCCATAGCCTTGGTGTATAGGTATGTTTTTTTGTTGGCGACAATATCTCCGCCTATTGTTTTGCCAATTTTACTAGCTTGGCCGTAGGCATCCAGAAAGTCGTCTTTTACTTGAAAAGCAAGACCGATATTTTCACCAAATGAGCGCAGTTTTGAGGCTTCTTCTTCGCTAGCGCCACCCACTAAAGCTCCGATTTGAAGGCTGAATCCAAGTAATACAGCTGTTTTCAATCGAATCATTTCCATATATTCCGCCACACTTACTTGCTGTCTTTTTTCGAACAACATGTCCAATTGTTGGCCTTCGCACACTTCTTTGGCAGTTTTGGAAAATAGACTGAAAGCTTTTGTCTTCAAATTTTCATCTACTTCCATTATTAGTTTGTAGGCTTCTACCAGCGCTACATCGCCCGAAAGAATGGCTGTTGGGATGTCCCATTTGGTATGCACGGTAGGCTTTCCCCTGCGTACATTGGCTTGGTCCATGATGTCGTCGTGTATGAGGCTGAAATTGTGAAACACTTCGATGGCAAGCGCTGGTTTGAGCGATTTTTCGAAGTTTTCTTCATATAACTGGCAGGCCATCAAGGTCAAAAGAGGCCGAAGTCGCTTTCCACCCAAACTGAAAATGTAGTATAAAGGCTCGTAAAGCTCTGCGGGTCGGTTGCCGAATTCCAAAAGTAGGAGTTCGCTATTGATACGTTGAAGTGCTTTTTCCGATGAGAAGAGCATGTTTTTCTTTTTTAGAAACAAGAAAGCCACAGTTGTTTGCTGTGGCTTTCGCTTTGGATTTACATAATTTCGTTAATCTTCAAAATCGTTCTCATTGGTACTTATAGCCTTGTTTGGGATAATGAAAGGGCATAAGATGGAAAGTACAAATAGCACCAGAATGATAGAAAGCATTAGCATGGCAACAAATTTTATGAATGTGGGTGTAAAAATAGGGCAAAAACAGAAAGCAAAAAACAATTTTAGTAAAGAAGGATTGAAAAGCTCAATTAAATTTGAATGAATCGTGCAGTATTTGGTCTGTATGGTTCTTAATCGTGATTTCTATCTTTTTGGCTTTCCATTATTCCAAAACAATTTGTTTAATTTGCAAAGCCTATTTATAAAATTGAATCGCGCGCATGCTGGTAACATAAATGCCACTCGCTTACTACTAATTCCTTAAATGCATACTTACAATACCTCAGAATCCGACGTTATCTTGAAAGAGTATGGGCGGGTGGTTCAAAACATGGTCAATCATCTGAAGACCATTGAAGACCGTGAAAAGCGCAATCAAAATGCCAAATTTGTGGTCGATTTGATGAAGCAATTGCACCCGCAAATGAAGGACCCCAATGTAGATTACAGCCAGAAGCTGTGGGATGACCTGATATGCATGGCCAATTTCGATATCGACATCGATTCTCCTTTTCCAAAGCCTGAACGTAGCACTTTCAATGCCAAACCGCGCAAGGTGGAATACAGCCAGAAAGAGATGAAGTATAAGCATTACGGTAGAAACGTGGAACGCTTGATAGAAGAGGCAAAGAAATTGACCAATCCAGAAGAGCGTGAAAATGCCATTATTTATTTGTGCCGGTTGATGAAAGCCCTTTATGGTGCTTGGAACAAAGAATTGATAGAGGAGGAAGTGATTTTGGGGCATCTTAAAAGAATGTCGAACAACGAGTTGGAAATAGATGTTGAAAAAGTAAAAAGCGAACTGCAAACAGGCATGAGACTTCGCAAACAAAGCGGACACATGAAAGAAGGTTCCAGAGAGATGGGTTTTAGTGGCGGGCGTGACAACCGTAACCGTAATCGCAACCGCAATAATCGCAACCGTAACCGAAATAACAAATAGCATGGGAGTTTTTGAAATTAGGGGCGGTAAAAA
>DMUD01000164.1:0-3105 GCA_003476475.1 Cytophagales bacterium
CACGAAACCTGTTAAAGTTAAAACTGAAGTAGGTGAACAAGCACCATCAACAGCACCATCAAAACCAAAAACATCGCCAACAACAAAACCAGGAAAACCAGGTACAAAACCTCAAAGACCACCAAGTCCTTTTAAAAACCCTAATCCGGGAGAAAAAGAATCTCCAAAGGCTAAGAAAGTTTCACCCGAAAAGGCGAAAGATGAGGTTATAGACGTTATTATGCAACTTTTACAAAAATAAGAAAATGGCAAAAAAATTGAAAGAACAAATGAAGATTGGGGAAGATATTCTTTCCTATTTTTTAGTTGAAGGCGAAGCAAGCAATGCAGCCTATCTTGCCAACAAGGAGAATATCAACGTGTTGAAAAAGGATGGTACTGTGTTGGACATAGCCGAGGCTTCGGAGCTTCCCAACATCAAAGCGATAAGTAAAATTGTCAAAAAGTTTTACTTATGCTATCCGAAAACCCTATCTTTGTAAATTAACATTTCGGTAAAATTAATTTTTAATGGAATTTACCTCTCGTCAAATTGCTGATTTACTTGGTGGCCGCATAGTAGGAGACGAGCAGAAAAAAATAAATCGTCTAGCTAAAATCGAAGAAGCCACAGAAGGTGCGATCTCTTTCCTGTCGAATCCCAAATACGAGCAGTATATTTACTCAACAGGTGCAAGCGCTGTTTTGGTCAACAATTCTTTTACCCCCAGAGAACCTGTTAAAACCACTCTCATATACGTTGCAGATGCCTATGCCAGTCTTTCCTTTTTGTTGGATGAATACAACAAAATGAAGACCTTTGCTAAGGTGGGCAAGGAATCGCCCCATTTTCTTTCGGAAGGGGCTTCATTGGGTGAAAACTGTTACATAGGTGCATTTGCCTACATAGGCAATAATTGCAAAATAGGCGATAACGTAAAAATATATCCTCATGTGTATGTGGGCGACAATGTGGTTATAGGCCACAACACTATTCTGCACCCAGGGGTGAAAGTGTATTCCGATTGCCAAATTGGTTCTTTTTGTACCTTGCATGCTGGGGCTATCATAGGTAGCGATGGTTTTGGTTTTGCCCCTCTTCCCGACGGCACCTTCAAGACCATACCTCAAATAGGAAATGTGATCATTGAAGACCATGTGAGCATAGGGGCCAATACCACCATAGATTGCGCCACTATGGGTAGCACAGTCATTCATTCGGGGGTAAAATTGGACAATCTTATACAAATAGGCCACAATGTGGAAATAGGGAAAAATACTGTTGTGGCAGCTCAAGCCGGCATTTCAGGTTCTACCAAAGTGGGCGAAAATTGCATGATTGGAGGACAAGTAGGTATAGTTGGTCACATCACACTTGCAGACCGTACTAGTATTGGCGCGCAATCGGGTGTGGGGGGGAGTGTAAAAACACCTGGGAAAGCCTTGAGCGGCTCGCCAGCTTTCGATTATAAATTGAATCTCAAATCTTTTGCCGTATATAAAAAGCTGCCTCAGCTCCTGAAAAGCATCGAAAAGTTGGAGAAAAATATTAACCTTGAACACATCGAATAAATTAGATGAATACAAAACAACACACCATTAACGAACCCATCACTGTATCGGGAGTAGGTCTTCACACGGGCGTTAATGTGAACATGACTTTTGTTCCTGCCGAAATTAATCATGGTATCAAATTTCAGCGTATTGACCTACCTGGAAAACCTGTTGTACATGCCGATGTGGACAATGTGGTCGACTTGTCGAGGGGAACTTCTATCGAGGAAAACGGTGCCAGAGTCAATACTGTCGAACATGCATTGGCCGCCTTGGTAGGTTTGCAAATAGACAATATCCTTATACAATTGGATGGCCCTGAAATTCCTATCATGGATGGCAGTTCAATAGAGTTTATCAAAGCTCTACAATCGGTAGGCATGTGCGAACAAAACGCTTTGCGCGACTTTTACGAAATTAGAGAGGGCATTCACTACCGAGACAATGAAAGAAACGTGGAGCTTGCCGCTTTGCCGCTCGACGATTATCGTCTTACCGTTATGGTCGATTACAATTCGCCTGTATTGGGAAGTCAGCATGCAGGACTTTTCGATATTGCCAAGTTTGCCGACGAAATTGCCAATTGTCGTACTTTTTGCTTTTTACATGAATTGGAAACGCTTTTCAAAGCCAATCTGATACAAGGGGGCGATTTGAACAATGCCATAGTGGTGGTAGACAGGATTGTGAAGGATGAAGAAATTCAATACTTGGCCGATTTGTTCAACATGGAAAAGGTTGAGGTAAAGTCGGAAGGGATTTTAAACAATGTACAACTTAGGTACAAAAACGAACCAGCAAGGCACAAGTTGCTCGATGTGGTAGGAGATTTAGAATTGATTGGCAAACCCATCAAAGCGCATATATTGGCCGCACGCCCAGGACATGCCGCCAATATTGCTTTTGCCAAGTTGATCAAGCAAAAAATGATAGAGTCGCAGAAAAATGCGGCTCCCGTTTATAACCCATCCAAGCCACCTGTGTACACTGCCGAGCAGATATACAGTATGCTTCCACACGATGCTCCCTTTAAGATGATTGATAAAATCATTCACTTGGATGAAACCACTGTGATAGGCGTTAAAAACGTAAGCATAAATGAGCCTTTTTTCAAAGGGCATTTTCCAGGCAATCCAGTATTCCCAGGTGTTTTTCAAATTGAAGGTTTAGCCCAAACGGGTGGAATTTTGGCCTTGAATTCGGTAAAAGACCCTGATAATTATTGGACTTATTTTCTAGGTGTAGAAAATTGCCGATTCCGCAAAATGGTTGTTCCAGGTGACACCATTATTTATAAATGCGAACTGCTTGCTCCTATTAAACGTGGTATTGTGAAAATGCAAGGAGCAGCCTATGTTGCAGGTCAGGTAGTGTGCGATGCACAAATGACCGCCAGTATTGTTAGAAAAGCTAATGCCCCCAGCCCTCATGCAGTATCATCCGTTAACTAACGTACATCCTGAAGCTAAAATTGGTAAAGGAACTGTCATTGAACCCTTTGCCACTATACACAAAGACGTTGTTATTGGGGACAACTGTTGGATAGGTCCTAATGTGGTGCTATTCGACGGC
>DMUD01000164.1:3325-5566 GCA_003476475.1 Cytophagales bacterium
AAATGTGGTGCTATTCGACGGCACCCGTCTTGGAAACAACGTAAAAGTTTTTCCAGGCGCTTCTATTTCGGCAGTTCCACAAGACTTAAAGTTTGATGGGGAAATTACTACAGTGGAAATTGGCGACAATACCACAATAAGAGAATATGCGACCATAAGCCGTGGTACGAAAGATAAGTACACCACTTCTATTGGTAGAAATTGTCTTGTGATGGCTTATGTGCACATAGCCCACGACTGCACCATAGCCGACAATGTGATATTGGTCAACAATGTCCAATTGGCAGGGCATGTCGAAGTAGGTTACCACGCCATTGTGGGCGGAACCAGTGCCGTGCTTCAATTTGTCAAAATTGGTGCGCATGTGATGGTAGCTGGTGGCTCGCAGGTAAGAAAAGACATCCCTCCATACGCATTGGCTGGACAATATCCTGTTTGCTACATGGGCATTAATTTGGTGGGCTTACGTCGAAGAGGCTTTACACACAATCAAATTGACGATATTCAAGATACCTATCGCCAGTTATACTTGCGTGGGTTGAATGTGTCGGATGCGGTGCGTGAAATGGAATCGCGGGAAAACATCTCAACCGAAAGAAGGGCTATTCTGGACTTCATCAAAAATTCTCCGAAAGGCATTATAAAAGGACCCGAAAAATCGGAAGTGAAATCCGAAGCTTAAGATGCATATCCAACTGGAAGGTATAGGCAAGCGTTTCAGAAAAGAATGGATTTTCAGGAATGTCAACCTTTCGTTTCAGGCCCCAAAAAAGTATGCAATAATAGGCCCCAATGGTTCTGGCAAATCCACCCTTTTGCAACTAATTGCAGGTATTGGTATTTCTTCCGAAGGGTCGGTTTTTTACGAAACTGAATCAAAAAAAATTTCGGCTGAAGAAATAGCCACCCATTTTTCATTTTCAGCACCATACCAAGAACTTCCCGAAGAATTAACTGGGTTCGAATTATTCGAATTTCATTTCAAATTTAGACAAAAGGCTACCCATTTCGACGACAAAAAATTCTTCGAAATGATACAGTTGCAAAATGAGGGACAAAAACTTATAAAATATTATTCATCTGGAATGAGACAGAGGCTGCGCTTGGGACTTTGTGTCTTTACGCAAGCCAAAGCCTACTTTTTAGACGAGCCCACTACCAATTTAGACAAGAAAGGCATCGTGTGGTATCAACAACTACTCGAACAATATGTAAATGATAAATTGTTGATTATCAGTTCTAATATAGAGGAGGAATATAAAATTTGCGATATTGTTTTGAGTATTTTTGATTTTAAAACTTCGTCATGAACAATTATACTTTTAAGCTATCCGAAATTTTTAATGCAGCTGTTATTGTGGCCGCGCTTGGCTATTTTGTCGATGTATATGATTTGATTCTTTTTCTTGTAATTGGCCAGAAAAGTTTGCTTGCCATTGGTATTCCAAAAGAAGAAGTGGTAAGTAATTTCGAACTGCTATTGAATGTGCAAATGGCAGGTATGCTGCTTGGCGGATTATTTTGGGGTATTTTGGGTGATAAGAAAGGACGTTTATCTGTGTTGTTTGGTTCTATTCTTACGTATTCTTTGGCCAATATCGCCAACGGATTTGTAACTAATTTAGAAACGTACATGGTCTTGCGTTTTGTGGCGGGCGTAGGTTTGGCAGGCGAACTGGGCGCGGGCATTACGCTTGTTTCTGAAATAATGAGCAAGGAAACCCGCGGATATGGCACCATGATAGTGGCAACGATAGGAGTAATGGGAGCCATTGTTGCCGGTTTTGTAGGGCAAATAGATTGGCAGTTGACGTACTGGATTGGCGGAGGATTGGGCTTGTCTTTGTTACTGCTTAGGATTAGCGTGATAGAATCGGGTATGTTTTCCCGATTGGAATCTAGTCATATAGGACGAGGCAATTTCTTTGCCCTTTTTCAAAACAAAGAACGTGCATTAAAATACTTGAATTGTATCTTGATAGGATTACCAGTTTGGTTTGTCATTGGCAGACTGGTGGGTTTGGCCGATGTGTATGCCGAAGCCCTTGACGTGAAAGGTACGGTGAGCAAAGCCAATTGTGTGATAGTATGTTATTTGGGACTTTTAATTGGCGATTTTTCCAGCGGTGCATTTAGTCAATATTTTAAAAGTAGAAAACGTACTGTGTTCTTGTTTTATGGGTTGAATGCCATTTTTATTTGTGCCTATTTGTTTTTGCGTGGATTAGATATCACCATATT
>DMUD01000255.1 GCA_003476475.1 Cytophagales bacterium
GCTATCTTGCATATATTGATTTAGCCCCCTATTTTTGCAGTCCCAATAGGAAGAAAATTCCTTCTTAGCTCAGTTGGTTAGAGCACATGACTGTTAATCATGGGGTCCCTGGTTCGAGTCCAGGCTGGGGAGCAAAGCCTTGCAGAAATGCGAGGCTTTTTTGTTGGAAAAACATTCCCTTCGGGACGTATCCACGAAGTGGACTAATCCCGTTGGGATGTATCCGCTTTGCGGATGTATCCACGAAGTGGAACAACCCCCTTGGGACAACTCACTTCTTGAATTTCAAACATTTGTTTTTCAATTGATTAACCTCCTTATTGCCAAAAAACACGGTTTTCATCACTTTTTGGCAATAAGGAGGATAAAGCACTGTATTTCAATTAAGTAAACATCGTGTTTTATTCATATTTTTAAAATTGAAAATGGTGAATTTCTTCACACTTTTTAAGTTTATTTTTGACGAAAATCTGTAAAACGAAATGTACAAAGCCATTGTAATAGACAGACAGAACTTAACCATTATGGGTGTTCCGTTTTCTGACTTGGACATTTTGGAAAGCACAGCGCATGATTTCTCCCTACATTCAGTTATTTTTGCCTTAACGCCATTGAAAGCGTGAAAGACTTATACCAATTCGTTCAAAAAAATGGCTCTATTTCAGGAAGCAATCATTAAAAAGCACCTAAACTTAATCGATGACAAAATCATTGAAAAAGCTTTTAGTGAATACAAAAGAGTCTATTCTCCAGATAAGATTAAGAACATTCGTGTTGCCAAGGAAGAGCAATATCAGGAAGGTTTCATCAAAGAAATATTTGGTTCTGTTTTGGGGTATTCTGTTTACCCGGAAAGTCCGTTCAACATTGAGACGGAAAAGAAAAATGAAACCAATGCTCGAAAAGCAGATGGCGCCATTCTGAGAGATGACAAGGTGGTTGGTGTTATTGAGTTGAAAGACAACAAAACAAAAAACCTCGATGCGGTAAAAGACCAAGCGTTCGGTTACAAGAACAACCACAAAGACTGCAGCTACGTTATCTCTTCTAACTTTCACAAACTGCGATTTTACATAGACGACGCTACAGATTACGAAGAGTTCGATTTATACAATTTAGACAAAGAGACATTCAAGCGGTTCTATCTCTACTTGCGCAAAGAAGGGTTGTTAGACAAGAACCTTCCCAAATTGCTGAGACAAGAAACCAAGTTTCACGAAGAAGAAATTTCCAAAAAACTCTACAAGGACTACTCGAATTTCAAGCGAAGCTTTTTCGAGAATGCCGTTCAGAATAATCCGCAACACGACAAACTGGAGCTTTTCAAAAAGAGCCAGAAATTCTTAGATCGCATTCTCTTCTTGCTCTTTGCTGAAGACAAAGGATTGGTTGGAACGAACTCTATTGTGAATATTGTAGAGAAGTGGTCTGGTGCAGACGACGATTATTATTTGCCGTTGTATGAAATGGTGAATAAGTATTTCGGGCACTTGTACCGCGGCTATACGTATCAGAAAACCGGAGAGGTTATTCCGCAATTTGGCGGCGAGTTGTTTGCGCCAGATGAGTTGTTGGAATCGTTGAAAATCGATGATGCCGTATTAAAAAATGACTTGTTGGTTTTGTCGAAATACGACTTTAACACCGATGTAGATGTAAATATTCTTGGGCACATCTTTGAGCATTCCTTGAATGAAGTGGACGATGTTGAAGCGGAATTACGTGGCGAAACGTTAGACAAAACAAAAAGCAAACGCAAGAAAGACGGCGTCTTTTACACGCCGAAGTACATTACCAAATACATTGTAGACAATACCCTTGGAAAGCTTTGTACTGAAAAGAAAATTGAGTTGAAGCTCGATGAAGACATTGCTATTTTCGACTACCAGAAAGCCGATGGCAAGTTGAATGAAAAAGGAAAAGAGCTTTACGAAAGATTAAATACCTACAAGTCTTGGTTGCTCACGGTTAAGGTGTGCGATCCCGCTTGCGGAAGTGGCGCGTTCTTGAACCAAGCACTTTCTTACTTCATTGAAGAGCACAAATTTGTAGACGACATTATTGCGGAGCTCACCAATACCCCGCTCCGCCTTTTTGATACAGATCTTCAGATATTGGAGAACAATATTTTTGGTGTAGACATTAACGACGAGAGCGTAGAAATTGCGAAGCTTTCTATGTGGCTGCGCACGGCACAACCCGGAAGAAAACTTTCTGATTTATCAAACAATATTAAATGTGGAAACTCGCTGATTGATGATCCCACACTAGCCGGCGACAAAGCGTTTAATTGGGAAAAAGAATTTCCCACTGTATTCGAGAAAGGAGGGTTTGATGTGGTAATTGGTAATCCGCCTTATGTTGATATTAAGGCACTGCCTAACCATATTGTAAAAGAGCTTTTTAAAAAATATATAACTTCAGAAAACAGAATCAACCTTTACTCTATATTCATTGAGCAAGGTTATAATATCACAAAAAAAAATGGTTTTTTAAGTTTTATCAATCCAAACTCAATTTTAATCAACTCATCTTACACCAAAATACGAAAACTTCTGGTAGACGAAATGACCAGTATAGTGAAATTGCCTGATTCCGTTTTTGTAGACGCAAGTGTTGAAACAATAATTTTTGAGTTTAGAAAAGGTTGCGTTTCGACAAATATTGAGGCAATTGTCTATGCCAAAAATGCGAAAATCTCTTTTGTCGACGAATCTATCAAACGTTTAATTGATAAAACCGAATGGAAAAATAATTTGGTTTGCAATTATGATATTTTTTCTACTAAATCCGAACTAAAAATTTTAGATAAGATAAAAACAGAGTCTATAGAACTTGATGAACTTGCCGATTTTAGTCTAGGAATTACACCGTATGATAAATATCGTGGCCATTCGGAAGAAACAATAAAATCAAGGGCTTTTCATTCTCTCTCGAGAGAAAATGAAAGTTACAAGCCATTAATCACAGGGGAAAACATTACTAGATACAATGTTTCAAATAAGATAAATGAATATATAAAATATGGCGATTGGCTTGGTGCTCCTCGGGATCCCAAGTTTTTCAATAGTGAAAGGATATTAATAAGACAAATCGTTTCAGGAAATCCTCCACGTATTTATGCTGGTTACACAAACGAAAGTTTATACTACACACAAATTGGTTTTGGTATAATTTCTAATAAACTGAATACAAAGTATCTATTATGTGTTTTAAACTCAAAAATGATGACATTTTATCATAAGTTTTCTTATTTAGATCATGAGAAAGAGTTGTTTCAAAAAATATTAATAGCTAATTGCAAGAAATTACCAATTAAAGATATTTCACCATCCAAACAACAACCTTTTATAGAAAAGGCTGATTCAATGTTAAAATTGAATAAATACTTAAAAGAGCTAACTCATAAATTTCAAAGTCTTTTACATTCTGATTTCAGAATCGAGAAACCATCAAAGAAAATAGAAGAATTTCACACACTTACATGGGCAGATTTCGAAAAAGAATTGAAAAAAAATAAAGTTGCTTTTTTAGGCGTTCAAAAAGAGGATTGGTTCGATAGATTCGAAAGATTCCAAAAACAAGC
>DMUD01000271.1:0-851 GCA_003476475.1 Cytophagales bacterium
CAGAATTTATATATCGCTGGCGCAAGGAACAAAGTTTAAATCCGTCGCTTGCATTTAGCGGTAATGGAAAGAAACAGCTTACGGAGGAACAGAAAGAATTAGCACGACTAAAAAAGGAACTTGCAGATGTGAAGATGGAGCGTGATATCCTAAAAAAGGCCGTGAGCATCTTCTCCGTGAGCGACAGGAAATCTTTCAATTCATAAAAGATCATCAGAAAGAATTTCCGGTTGGGAAGATGTGTAAAGTATTAAAAGTGAGTAAAAGCGGCTATTATAGAATGAGAAATTATGTTCCCTCAAAACGCGACGGAGAGAATAGAATGTTGCTATCTGAAATTCAAAGGATACACAAGGAAAGCAAAGCCAGTTATGGAAGTCCGAGAATGACCGAGGAGCTGAGAAAAAGAGGCTTTGATGTATCACAACCTCGTGTGGCAAGGCTGATGAAAGAAAATGGAATCAAGGCCGTTCACGCTAAAAAGTTTGTGGTCACTACCGATTCTAAACATAAATATCCGGTGGCGGAAAACAAGCTGAATAGGAATTTTTCTGCTGAAAACGCAGGACAGGCGTGGGTATCTGACATCACCTATATCAAGACCGCCAAAGGCTGGCTGTATCTAACTATTGTCCTGGATATTTTTGATAGAAAAATAATTGGTTGGGCATTGAGCAATGATTTAACTGCTGAAAACACCTCTGTTGCAGCATGGAGAATGGCAGTTAAAAATCGGATAATGTCACAGAAACTAATTTTTCACTCTGACAGGGGTGTTCAGTATGCTTGCCACAGTTTTGCCAACCTCTTGAATAGCTACAAGTGCGTTGAGCGGAGCATGAGCAGAAAAG
>DMUD01000271.1:1175-2845 GCA_003476475.1 Cytophagales bacterium
TGGGATAACGCTGTAGCCGAAAGCTTCTTTAAAACCATTAAAACTGAGCTCGTGTATAGAAATAGATATGAAGATAAAAATCAGGCTGCTATCTCCATTTTTGAATGGATTGAAACATGGTATAACAGAAATCGACGACACTCGGCTTTGGGGAATTTAACCATCGTGGAATTTGAATTATTAACGCAACTTAAAAATGTCGCTTAACTTTTTGTCCCATTTTTTGTAGGAAGTTCACTTTGACGAGGCATTGAAGAATGGAACAGCACAAAAATAGATATCATTCGGCGTCATGAAATTAATATTCAAATTCACCGGCTTATACTGACGGTTCTCTTTTTTACATGAAAAAAGCACTGATAATAGTAAAATAGAAGTTAGAGAAAATACACGTTTAATCGTTTTCATAAAAGTAATTTAGTTGGTTATTTTTTGAAAGTAAAAAATTTTCTGGAAACAAAAAATAACTTAGGTTTTACAATCAACGAAAAAAAATTGAACTCGAAAATGATTTCGTGACGAAAAATATTACTGATTTAGAATCAAACATTCATCACCCCATCATCATATTCCCAATCGTAAAGTACAAGAACAATCCAAAAATGTCATTTGTAGTGGTAACGAACGGACCAGTGGCCAAAGCTGGATTTACATTAAATCGGTTAAGCAATAGAGGAAAATAAGTGCCAAAAATAGCAGCGAAAATAATTACGCTCAACAGAGCGATACTTACAGTAACGCAAACCATTAAAGAAACACCAAGTAATATATTTAAACCTAATAATATTAAAGAACAAGCCAATCCGTTGATTAATGCTACTCCTGTTTCTTTAATGAGTCTTTCTGCAATCGGACCTTTCAAAGAATTATTCGCAATACCTTGCACCACAATCGCCGAAGATTGAACTCCAGCATTTCCGCCCATTGCTGCAATCAACGGAATAAAAACAGCCATTTCAGGATGCTGTGAAATATCAAAAATGCCCAGCACTTTTGCACTACCTATTCCCCCAATCATTCCCACCAACAACCAAGGCAAACGTGCTTTGGTCACCGTCCACATGCTATCGTGCGCTTCCACGGTATCACTTAAACCCGATGCCAATTGGTAATCTTTCTCAGCTTCTTCTTTAATGATGTCTACCACATCATCAATTGTAATTCTTACTTTTAAGCGATTTAAATCATCTACAACAGGCAGAACTACCAAATCGTATTTTTCCATGATTTGAGCCACCTCAGAACTCTCCGTATGGGCTTTCACTGAAATGATATCTCTGTTTACTACATCTTCAATTTTGGTATTTGATGAAGTAAGGATTAAACTTTTTAAGGAAACAGTGCCAATCAATTTGTTGTTTTCATCCACTACATAAACAGTGTGAATGGTTTCGATGTGTTCTGCTTGCTTGCGCAATTCTTTCACACATTCTAGCACATCCCAATTGATATCCACCTTGAACAACTCCTTTGCCATTAAACCACCTGCAGAATCTTCGGGATAATTTAAAAGGTCGACAATGTTTGCTGCCTTTTTTACATCGTCAATTAGCATCACCACCTTTTCTCTCTTTTCGCGAGGCAACTCCATAATTAAATCGGCAGCGTCATCCGATTCCATATAATCAATGGCTTTCTTCGCAATTTGCTCGGGAGTTAAAAGGTGGTGA
>DMUD01000175.1 GCA_003476475.1 Cytophagales bacterium
GAGTTGTGAGTAGAGGGAATTCCTGCTTGCTATTTCTTTAGCCCAACAATTCTTTGGCACTTTGGCGTGCCGACTCACTTGGCGATTTTCCGCCTATCATTTTGGCAATTTCGGTAATGCGCTCTTCTTCATTCAGCTTGCGAATGTGGCTTAGGGTGCGCTGTTGTGTTTCGTCTTTGTACACATAAAAATGCGATTTGCCCTTGGAGGCCATTTGGGGCAAATGGGTAATGGTAAAAATCTGATGGCGGCTGGCCATTTCCTCTATCAAAGTAGCCATGTTGTGGGCAATTTCGCCCGAAACCCCCGCGTCTATTTCGTCGAAAATAAGCGTGGGCATGGCTTTTTTCCCTGCCAGCAAGTATTTGATAACCAGCATTAGGCGTGAAAATTCGCCTCCCGACGCTACATCGGCCATGGGCTTGGGCGACAAGCCTTTGTTGGCACTGAACAGGAAGGTGACTTTGTCCAACCCTTCGGATGAGGGCGTTTGGGGCTGTAGTTGAATTTGAAAGGTGGCATTGGGCATTCCCAACAAAGCCAATTTTTGTGTTGCCGCTTTTTCGAACGAAGGAACAGCTTCCATTCTGCTTTTGTTGAGCATTGTGCCCAGTTCCAGCATTTGCTTTTCGGCTGCTTGTAGGGCTTCTTTGGCCTCTTCCACCA
Source organism: Cytophagales bacterium (assembly GCA_003476475.1). Taxonomy (GTDB): domain Bacteria; phylum Bacteroidota; class Bacteroidia; order Cytophagales; family UBA9547; genus UBA9547. Next base: position 667 of record DMUD01000175.1, read on the forward strand.
AGGCGTCGGAATTTTCGACCAACGAAAGTTTTGTGCCAAAATCGTCGCGAATGATTTCCAATTCTTCTACGGTGGCCACTCCGTGCTTGCGTTGCAGTTTGTACAAAAGGCTGAGACGGTCTTGCACTTCCAACAACCTTTCAGGATTGGTTTCGGTCTCTTCGGCCAGGTGTGTTACTTCTTGGCTCAAGTCGCGCAGTTCGAAACGCATGCTGCTTAGTTTGTCTTTGTGCGACAAGAAGTTGGGTGAATAGGAGGCCAACTGGTCGAACAAATTGGAAAGCGAGTGAATGGCCGAAATGACCGAGAATTCCTCGCCTTCCAACAAAGCTTGGGCTTGGGCCAGCTTTTCTTTAATGTCGTCGGCATTTTCCAAAAGTGCTTGTTCTGCTTCTAGTTTCTCCTGTTCCTCTTTTTGCAGCTGGGCTTCGTCTAGTTCGCCAAACACAAAACGCAAATAGTCCAACTCCTTACTGGCTTCTTTGGCCGTTTCCAACCGTTCTTCGTATTTCTTTGCCGTTTTTTTATATAGGGAAAAAGCCTGCTGAAACTGTGTTTTCAGCACAATGTTTTGGGCAAAATGGTCGAGTAACTGAGTTTGGTAATGTTGTTTTTTTAGGAAAATAGTTTCATGTTGTGAATGGACGTCCATCAGTTCGCCCACTATGGCATCTAGTTTTTCCAAATTTACGGGCGTATCGTTCACAAAAGCGCGCGATTTTCCGCTAGGCACTATCTCTCTGCGCACTATGCAAGGGTTTTCATAGTCCAGATCGTTTTCGTCGAACACTTCTTTCAGCTCGTCCTTTTGAAGCAGGAAATGGCCTTCAATGATGCACTTTTCCGACTCGTCGTACAGGGTTTTGGTGTCGGCGCGCTGCCCCATCAAAAGGCCAATGGCACCCAAAAGTATCGATTTGCCAGCCCCAGTTTCACCCGTAATGATGTTCATTCCTGCATCAGGGAAAATTTCCAGTTCCTTGATTAAGATATAGTTCTGAATAAAAAGTTTTTGAAGCATATTAAAAGCTGGTTGCCTTGTCGTACACTATCTCGTAAATTTCTGAGGCGGCAAATTGGAAGTTTTTTCCTTTCATGTTTTGGCATTTGAATACATTACCCTCCACTTTCTTCAGCACACCGAAAAACACCGTCCTGTCGTGTAAAACGAAGTTCATTTCTTTTCCCACAAGTTGGCTATCTTGCAAAGCAAGTTCAGGTTTTATTCTAAAAATCCGTTTTCCCAAAATTCAGCGCTTGTTTAGTACAAACATACTTATTTTGGGGGCTATCTTATTAAAAGCGCAACCGTTTTTTGGGTTTTTGATTCAGAAATGCCCCACACTTATACTCTGAAAAGGAGGGGCATTGAAGTTAAAGCTATTTATTCAGCCAGTTTTCTATCATTTTGCTGCCCAGGGGGGTCAAAATCGATTCGGGATGAAACTGCACACCCCGAATGTCGTATTTTTTGTGGGTCAACGCCATGACAAACCCACCTTCGTCCTCGGCCGTTATTTCCAATTCAGAGGGAAAGTGTTCACGGTCCACCACCCAGCTATGGTATCGCCCTACCTCTATTTTGGCAGGCAGGTCTTTGAAAAGTATTTCACTCGGTTTGGTGATGGCAATAGAAGTAGAAATGCCATGGTACACCTTTGAAAGGTTGGTCAGTTTTGCCCCGAAAGCTTCTCCTATAGCCTGATGCCCCAAGCACACGCCTAAAATGCATTTTGTAGGGGCATATTCTTTTATCAAATCGAGCAGTATTCCGGCTTCGGAAGGAATGCCAGGCCCCGGCGACAAGATTATTTTGTCATAATTTGCCACTTCAGCCAAGTCGATTTTATCGTTCCTGTGCACCTCCAAATTGGTATATCCCAAGGCCTTGACCAAGTGCACAAGGTTGTAGGTAAAAGAATCGTAATTGTC
>DMUD01000079.1:0-256 GCA_003476475.1 Cytophagales bacterium
TGATTTCCAAGATTGATACGACAGGAGAATTCAAGCTAATAATGCAACAATGTTATTATTATTTATAGCGGCGAAAAATTTCATTTTTTGCTTTTCGAGCATAATTCTGAATATCATCAATGGTAGATTGTTGATAGCAGTTTTTATATGATTCAGTATTGAGGCCGCATATTCGTTAGTTTTTTTACCGTAATCAAATGCGTCACTTAATTTATTATGGATCTCGCTCTTTTGTCCATAACTTAATGGAGGATCG
>DMUD01000079.1:522-898 GCA_003476475.1 Cytophagales bacterium
AAAGAGTCAAGATTAAAATTGTTATAATTATCCTTATCACAGCTGTTATGCCTTCGTTATATTTTAACTTTATTCATTTAATATTTCTTGAAGACTTTTGATAATGCCTTCAATTTTTTCACGATCATCTTCAGCGTTTAAATTTTCTAAATATCTTTCAATAATGTCCTCTTCATCAATTTCTTCAGGTAAATACTCCCAAGAATTTGAAAAAAAATTATAAAAAACATGATTAAAATCGTAGGAATAAGGTTTTGGTAGTTTTAATAACAATTTATTAATTGATTCTAACTCCAAATTGCTTTTAAACAGTTTTGAAATAAATGTCAATTCCAGAACTTGATAATGCTGAAGCTCACTAACTTTTGATAAATCA
>DMUD01000079.1:1084-3379 GCA_003476475.1 Cytophagales bacterium
TCAAATAGTTTTGATTAAACCACAACTTAGCAATTGATTCTGACGTTTCAGCTAATGCCAAAGCATCTTCTTTGGGTGTGGAAAAAAGTGTAGATTGTAAATTGGGATATACCATGTTACGAATTTTTATTTTGGATATCTTTACAATGAAACCTAGCGGTTTTGCGCTTAGCGCAGTGGCGGATTTAGGAGCTGTGTACTGTCAACATAGCACATAAGTTGTTGCGAGGTAGAATATTCAATTAACCACTTCACCCTCCATTGAGCCAGACGCTTGTACTCGGTTCGATGCTCTGTTTCATTCGTTGGTTTGTCTGTCATTATCGCGGTAGGGTTGGACAGATACACGCTTTGCCTGAGTTGGGCTTTATCACAGGCTGTTATAGATTTGCAATATCTTGGGCTATTCAGTGTTCGCATTTGTCTATTCTGGCTCATTTAGAAAGCTGTCTTCATAGTCTTTTCGGCTTAAAACTGTATCGTAAAGTCCAATATCTTGTCCTTCGTGCTTGTTGATTCCGATGTACTCCAAGCTTGCATCTTCGTAACGCTTGAACTTGTAAACAGCATCATTCATCAAAGCTGAATTGAATACCCCAAGGCTTACCAATAATTCAAAGTCCTTTACTGAAAGACCTGTAACCTTTTTGAAAAGTCCTGGTTCTAATTGTGTTATAACGTCTTTTAGGCTTCTTTCTCTGTAATCAGTTAGGTACATAAACACAGGGACACGAGTAGCGAACTTGATTAGCTTTTCTTGGATTTGTTTTCTCAAGCTCTTGTATTCCTTTTCTTCGTCTGAAAGTTCCTTTTTTTCTTTCTTGGTCAGTTCACGGTCGTTGGCTTCTTTTTTTGCCTTCTTTACTTTGTCAGACTTGTTGATAATGGTTTCTATGTCCTGATTCAAATTTCTAAAGCCTTCAATGTTCATCAAAGCTTGCATTGCTTCTTCATTTGCCATCAGACGGGCAAGTGTATTATTGTCCACATTTACAAGTAAAGCACTTTCCCAACGTCTCGCTAAAAGTGTGGCGGTTGTACCACTCATTGCCATATCTAAAATTCCAGCCGCATCCACTTGTTTCATTGAACTGCCATCATAAGCCAATACTGGAAGAAAATTGATAAAATCTTCTACGTTCTTTTCAGGATTAGATTCATTGACATTCAATCGGCAAGCATAATCAGCAATTTGTCTTAAAGCTCGATTTGGAGCAAAATCAAACACATAACACTCTTCTTTCAGAATTTCTTCTTTGTTGGGTGATTTGCTGTCGGGGTTTTTGATTACCCAAGGCGTTTGCACTCGGAATGCTGCTTGAAAATAGGTTTCAGGACTAGAAGAATTACGAAGCATGAAAATGCCTGTCCACGGTTTTACTGAAACGCCTGTGGTGAGTTTACCGCACGAAAGCGTAATGGTTTTTGATTCCAATGGATTATCGGTCATAGCATCTAAAACTGGGGGCAATGCTTCTATTCCAATTCCTGCTTGTGTGCCTGCTGCAACTACCACTTTGTAATCGTGGTAAAAAATATTTTGACGTCTTTCAAGTAATAACGCCATTGCGTTACACGCTGCAACTGTTGGCAAAAACCAAAAAGTATGATTCAGTACTTTGAGCAATGGTGCGTGTGAAAATGGCAAAGGCGGTTTTTTTGCTCCCATCTTCAAGTGGTCAACGGTGGTTTCGCTAAACGAACCCCGAATTAAATCCAACCATTTTTGTACTTCATCTTCGTATTTGAAACGGGCTTTTCGTCCTTCGCCTTCGGCTGAAAAGAATATGTTTAAATCAAAACCGTCAAACTCGCCTTGCATTGCAATTTGGCGTATGGAATCGGGCAATTGATAAGTAAGCATTACCATTCTTGGCAGGGCTGCATATGGGTTTTTATTTGGGTCTCGAGCGGAGTCGAGAGACCAATTTTCTTTTGCTCTTTGCTCGTCTGAATACGTCCAATTAAAAATTTGCTCTTCGATAAATTCACCTGAGCTAATGGCCCGGAACGGAGTACCGGACAAATACAAATAGTGATTGGTACTGATAGGGATAATCTTCTCTAAGTGCTCCGCTTTGTCTTCTTCGGCAATACCTTCTTTTTCAATTTTTTTGTATTCTTCAATTTCTTTTTCAGCTTCTAAGTCTTTACCGAATAAATCTTTGGCGTTTTCTCGCCAAGCCCCAAAATGGTATTCATCAAAAATGATACAATCCCACACAGTGGCGTGTACCCATTCGTTTTTGGTTTTGATACCGCCTGTGTTGGTGTTTTTGCCTAAAAAATCCTGAA
>DMUD01000047.1 GCA_003476475.1 Cytophagales bacterium
AAATTTCGCGACGAAAACGATGAATATGACATCCAATTGCGCTTTCAAGAGGCACAACGCAAAAACATCGAATCGTTGCTCAATTCCAAGATTACTTATCGCGATATGAACATGGGTGGTCGCATGCGCTCCATTCCACTTTCAGCCTTCACCACTATCGAATATTCCGATACCTATGGCGGTATCAAACGCAAAAACCAAAAAAGAGTCGTGACAGTCGAATCGAATATATTGGGAGGGTTTTCCAACAATCAAGTGGTGGCCGATATTCAAAAAGTGTTGCCCGATTTCCCACAACCCGAAGGGGTAGTAATTAATATGACAGGTGAGCAAGAAGATCAAGCCGAAACACAAAACTTTATCGGATTGGCTCTGATGATGTCTATCGGAATCATATTGCTCATTTTGGTACTCCAATTCAATTCAATAAGTAAACCCATCATCATCTTGACGGAAATTATATTTAGTATCATTGGGGTTTTCCTAGGCTTTTATATTTTCGATATGGAAGTATCGATATTTATGACTGGTATTGGGATTGTAACCTTAGCAGGTATTGTAGTACGGAACGGAATATTGTTGGTGGAATTTACCGAAGTACTTGAGAAGCAAGGGATGAATACCTTTGATGCCATAGTATTGGCAGGAAAAACTCGAATGACACCTGTGTTGATGACCGCCTCTGCTACCATTTTAGGATTAGTTCCATTGGCCATTGGGCTCAACATCGATTTTGTGACACTTTTCACCGAATTCAATCCTCACTTTTTCCTTGGGGGCGACAGTGTGGCATTTTGGGGACCTTTGTCTTGGACACTAATATTCGGCTTGGGATTTGCTACTTTCCTCACACTAGTATTAGTGCCAGCCATGTATTTGTTGGTAGAAAAATTGAAAGCTCGGTTGAAAAAGAAAAGTATTTAATTTTTATAACTCTCCAATAAAAAAGTCCCGCCTGTAAAACAGACGGGACTTTTTTATTGAGAATAGGATGGTATATTAATACATACCACCCATACCGCCACCGCCCATTGGCGCGGCAGGCGCTTTTTCTTCCTCTTCATCGGCAATCACAGCAGCAGTAGTCAATAGTAGTGATGCGATAGAAGATGCATTTTCAAGTGCAAGTCTCGTTACCTTTGTAGGGTCAAGAATACCTGCTTTGATAAGGCTTTCGTAACGGTCTTCACGGGCATTGTAACCGAAGTCGTCTTTGCCTTCTTTTACCTTTTGCACTACAACCGAACCTTCGCCACCACAGTTTGCCACGATGGTTCTCAATGGTGACTCGATAGCAGTTCTGATGATGTTTACACCCGTAACTTCATCATCGTTGCGCGTCTGGATATTGTTAAGCACGTGTCCTGCACGGATTAGCGCCACACCACCACCAGCCACAATACCTTCTTCCACAGCAGCTCTTGTAGCGTGAAGGGCATCGTCCACTCTGTCTTTTTTCTCTTTCATTTCTACTTCGGTAGCAGCACCTACATACAGAATAGCCACACCACCTGAAAGTTTCGCAAGACGCTCTTGAAGTTTCTCTCTGTCGTAATCGGAAGTTGTATTCGCAACCTGATTTTTGATTTCATTGATACGGGCAGTGATACCTTCTTTCTTCCCAGCACCGTTTACAATGGTAGTATTGTCCTTGTCAATCACCACTTTTTCGGCAGTGCCAAGGAAATCTAATGTAGCATTCTCTAGTTTGAAACCTCTTTCTTCCGAAATAACTGTACCGCCTGTAAGAACTGCGATGTCTTCCAACATGGCTTTTCTTCTGTCGCCAAAACCAGGTGCTTTTACAGCCGCGATTTTTAGCGCACCACGAATTTTGTTTACTACAAGTGTAGCCAATGCTTCACCTTCCACTTCTTCCGAAATAATCACAAGCGGCTTGCCAGTTTGGGCAACTTGCTCTAGCACAGGAAGAAGTTCCTTCATTGAGGAAACTTTTTTGTCGTAAATCAAAATGTAAGGCTTGTCTAGTTCAGCCTCCATTTTATCAGGATTGGTCACAAAATAAGGAGAAAGGTAACCTCTATCGAATTGCATACCTTCTACTACTTTCACTTCGGTTTCAGTGCCTTTGGCTTCTTCTACCGTGATAACGCCATCTTTGCCAACTTTTTCCATGGCATCGGCAATCATTTTACCAATTTCGCTGTCGCTATTGGCCGAAATGGTAGCAACTTGCTCTATTTCGGAATTGTTGCTGATTTTCTTTGACTGTTTTTTAAGGTCTTCGATAATAGCAGAAACCGCCTTGTCGATACCTCTTTTCAAATCCATAGGATTGGCGCCAGCCGCTACGTTTTTCAAACCAGCAGTTACAATAGCTTGGGCAAGCACGGTAGCAGTAGTTGTTCCGTCACCTGCCGAGTCGGCTGTTTTTGAAGCCACTTCTTTTACCAATTGTGCCCCCATGTTTTCCATTGGGTCTTTCAGTTCGATGTCTTTCGCAACAGTTACCCCATCTTTTGTAATAACCGGCGCACCAAACTTCTTGTCAAGAATTACGTTGCGACCTTTAGGACCTAACGTCGATTTGACCGCCTCAGCGAGTACATCTACCCCTTTTTTCAGTTTTTCACGGGCTTCGCTGTCGAATAACAGTTTTTTTGCTGCCATAGTATTTAAGATTTAATGGTTAAGAATAAGTGATTAAAGTTGATTTAGTTCTATTATAAAACTGCAAAAATGTCAGACTCGCGCATGATTAAGTATTCTTTGCCGTCTACATTTATTTCAGTTCCGGCATATTTACCATACAGAACATGGTCACCCACTTTTACAGTGATTGGCTCATCCTTTTTTCCATTTCCTACTGCCACAATAACCCCTTTTTGTGGTTTTTCTTTAGCTGTATCGGGTATAATGATGCCAGATGCTGTCTTTGATTCTGCGACTGCAGGTTCTACCAGAACCCTGTCAGCCAATGGTTTGATGTTAAGGTTTGACATATTGTGCTAATTTTAAAGGTTACAAATTTTTGTACCCCAACTGATGCACATAGTATGCCAATACAGATGAGTATGTCAATTTTTCCGAAAAAATGGATTTTGAAAACGTACTAAAAGCAAAAAAGACGGCTTTTGACCGTCTTTTTTGTTTCTAAAACATCTGTTTATTAACTAATCGCTTCATTCACCAACTTGGCGGCATCTTTCAATACCACCGCCGATTTGACTTTCAAACCAGATTCGTTGATAATTTTTGCTCCTTCTTCGGCATTGGTACCTTGCAAACGTACGATAATGGGTACGGGTATGTTGCCAATGGCCTTGTATGCTTCCACCACGCCGTTTGCTACACGGTCACAACGAACTATACCACCAAAAACATTGATAAGTATGGCTTTTACATTGGGATCCTTCAAAATTATCCTAAAACCTGCTTCCACCGTTTTGGCATTGGCTCCTCCTCCCACATCCAAAAAGTTGGCTGGTTCGCCACCCGAAAGCTTGATGACATCCATAGTGGCCATAGCTAAACCGGCACCGTTTACCATACATCCTACATTGCCATCTAGCTTCACATAATTTAGGTTGTTTTCACCAGCTTCCACTTCCAAAGGATCTTCTTCGGTAATGTCTCGATAAGCTGCCAGTTCAGGGTGGCGGAATAAAGCATTGTCGTCCAAACTCAACTTGCAGTCAACTGCCAAAATTTGGTCGTCTGAAGTTTTCAAAACTGGATTTATTTCAATCATTTCAGCATCACTTTCCACATAGGCTTTGTAAAGCTTGGTGATGAAGCTGACCATTTCTTTAAAAGCATTGCCCGACAAACCTAGACCAAACGCTACTTTTCTAGCCTGAAATGGTTGAAGTCCTACTAATGGATTTATCCATTCTTTGAATATTTTATCTGGTGTATTGTGTGCTACTTCTTCAATATCCATACCACCTTCGGTACTGGCAATAATCACATTTTGCCCAGTTGCACGATCCAATAAAATACTTAAATACAATTCTTTGGGTGGTGTGGCACCAGGGTAATACACATCGGCAGCTACAAGTACTTTGTTTACCACTTTACCATCCGCACCAGTTTGCAAAGTCACCAATGTGCCACCCAAAATTTGAGAGGCCTTCGCTTTAACCTCATCTAGCGTTTTGGCTACCATTACGCCTCTATATTCGGTACCTTTTATCTTTCCTTTTCCACGACCACCGGCATGTATTTGTGCTTTGATGACCCAAAGGTTTGCTCCTGTTAGTTCTGTCAGTTTTTTTGCGGCTTCTAGGGCTTGTTCAGGAGTTTCAACCATAATGCCCTCTCCTATTTTGACTCCGTGTTTTTTCAGGATTTCCTTCCCTTGGTATTCGTGTATGTTCATCTTTTAAGTATTAGGACAAAATGCTTGTTTAGATTCCAAATTAAACCAATTCATTTCTATTTTCAAATTAGATGCAGTGGGAAAGCTAATCTCAAAAACATCGTCAGGCAATCTAAAATCTAAAATTAAACTTAATTTTGAAATAAATATGAACTATGATTGAGGCAATAGACCTGAAAAAAAACTACAACGAGTTGCAAGTACTAAAAGGAGTAAGTTTACACATTGGCAAGGGTGAGTTTGTTTCGATTGTAGGCCCTTCCGGTGCTGGTAAATCGACACTGCTACACATCATTGGAACATTAGATAAATATGACCACGGCAATGTACTTATAGAAGGTCAAAACCCATTTACAATGAAGTCGAGCAAACTTGCCTCTTTTCGCAATTCTGAATTTGGCTTCGTGTTTCAATTTCACAACTTATTGCCTGAATTTACCGCCTTGGAAAATGTATGCCTGCCTGGCCTTATTGGAAAAAGAGCTCAAAAGGAAGTTGAAAAAGAAGCGCGCGATTGGTTAGAAAGATTGGGACTTAAAAAAAGAATGGATCATAAGCCATCCGAACTCTCAGGGGGCGAACAACAACGAGTATCGGTTGCAAGAGCCCTCATAAACAAACCCAAAATTATTTTTGCCGACGAGCCAACCGGAAATTTGGATGCCGACAATGCCGATCAAATGCACAAACTTTTTCTAGAATTGAATCGCGACCTAGGCATTACATTTGTGGTGGTTACGCACAACCAAGATTTTGCCAACATGGCACACCGCAAAGTGGAGATGAGAGACGGTCAAATTGTCTGACAACTTTCTAAAACTCCAATTTCCTGAATTTGGGTGTGTGCGTCTTTTCCATACTCCGCAACTCATAGTTTATGAATATTTCGTGTGTACCTAAGTTACGAAACCTTGGCACTCCTGCAATGGACACATAATCGAAAGAATATCCTATTTTAATCTTATCTTTAAAATTATCACTGATTTTATCGGCATTTACCCCAATATTGAAAGTGAATGCTGCACCCGTCCGGTAGCCGAAACCAAGCCAAACGGCCTCTTTGTATTCTCCAACCAATTTCACTTGCACTTGTAGTGGGGCATTGTTTACATAATTGAGCCAAAAAGCCGGCTTTAACTTGTACTTTTCACCAACCGAGTGATTGTATCCTCCATTAAAATAAAAGTGTCGCAATAGTTTAGAATTGGCCTGATCACTACTGTATTTGATTTTTGACTGTGTAAGATGTAGCGACGAAAGCCCTAAGTAGAATTTCTCATCCTGATGACGGTAAAGAAAACCAACTCCCAATTCGGGAAGAATAGGAGATCGTATGCCTTGATTTACCAAGGGGTCATATTGGTCAAATGCCCTAAATTCGTCCTGATTAGCCCTATATTGTCGCATACCTACTTGCATTCCCATGCCTAGTTTACCAGTAGGAAGAGTAAGATGGTATGCATAAGAACCCGACAGCGAAAAATTCCGCTCTATTCCTGCTTTGTCTGTCATTAAATGAAGACCAACTCCCATCGTTTGTTGATTCAATGGTGAATTTGCGCTAAATGTTTGCGTAACTGGTGCATTTTCAAAACCAGAGGCCACCCATTGATTTCTGTTGAAAAAGGTAAAACTTAGGTTTTCCGAAGTACCTGCAAAAGCCGGGTTGTATATCAGCGGATTGAATTGGAATTGGGTGAATTGCGGATCTTGCTGAGCCAAACTACGCTGTATGAGCCCCAGCAATAAACAAAACCCAACAATCAATCTAGTCCTTGCCATCTATTTTAATTATCTGTGTAGCAACACATCACGTTGAATAGGTTTGCTACCGTCTTTCAAATCTAAAATATAGTAATAAGTACCAGCTGGCAATCCACCACCGTCCCAATCATTACTGTAATTTTTCGATTCGAATACTTTATTTCCCCAACGGTTAAATACATGCAATTCAGCACCTTTGTACAAATGTAAATTGGTGAAGTAAAGCACGTCGTTCTGACCATCGCCATTGGGGGTGAAAACATTAAAACTATTCACATTAATGCTGTAATTCAAACACACCGTATTCGACCAACTTTCAAGCTGTGCTTTGCTTTTTTCGATGGCACGAATTCTAAAACATTGCTTTTCTGCATCTATCGAATTAAGATATTTGGCCAATGTATCCAAATTGCCCGAAACATAAAAAGTAAGAGGACCGCCATCCAAACTTCTCCAAACTTGGTATTCCGCCACCACACTATCCCACCTTACGAAACTGTTCCAATTCAAAATGGTTTCTTGTTGGTTGTCTTGAGCATCCTTCACAACCCCTGCCAACTGAATGTTGCGTTGCGAATGGCTTTGCACTGTATCGGCACAAACATTTAACTGGTTGGGAAGCCCTATTTTATAATAATACACACCCTCTTTTGATGAAGATAATTTGTTGTAATAAACTGTATCCAACTTCGAGACCGAATCTAACTTAACCCAATTTGTACTGGCAGACCTCCTAAATATATACACACTATCTTGCGGAATATCACCTGGGTTGAATACTTTGAAATCGAGTCGTACCTGTTTTTCATCATTGTAATAATGCCCTGTGTTTCTCAAACGTATTATCGTGGGGCGCTTTACCAAAATACTATCTACCCCAGGACATTCATTTCCTTTTCTGACCTCTACTTTATACTCGTTCGAAGCGAAAGAATTCAGTCCTGTTAAAAAACCAACTGTAGTGGTTGCGAAAAGGGCATCGTTGGCATACCATTTGTAAGTATAAATATCTGATGGTGTAGCAACAGCTTTCAAAGTAACAGACTCGTTTTTGCAGGGTAAAAGGTTATCGGAACTCAATATTACTGATGCTGGCTTGAACCTTACAACATTAAATGAAGTATCTTTCTTGCATCTTGTTCCGTCTCTAGCTATTGTAACTGAAAAAGTTCCTTCAGACAAATTTGAACTTGAGTTTGAAGTTAGGTTGCCAGAAAAATTGTAAGTGCCGATTGGAACAACATCTAAGTCTATTTTAGCATCTTTTTGATTACAAGAAGGGGGAATGATGTTTGCCGTAACTGTAAAATCCGGATTGGCATCTACCGAGATAACAGTATCAATTGCACAAGAATTTGATTTATTAGTTAACACAGCAAGATAATCTCCTGCCCCTACATTGGTTTTGGTTTCTGAAATAAAATCACCACTAAATTCATACTCAACTACTGCACCTTGGCTTGGACTTAATAATATAGTTCCGTTGGTTTGATTACAACTTGGCTTCGTAATATTGGCATTAACGGTAAAATCGGTCTGATTTGTGAGGATAAAATTTTTGTCTACCACGCAATCTGTTCCTTGACGAGTAACTACCGCACGGTAAGTGCCTCTTGCCAAATTAATTTTAAGATTTGAAGTAAAATCGCCGCCAAAATCATACTCATCGGTAACCGCAGCAGGACTCACTTTCAATTCGATAGAACCATTCGCTTGCCCACAACTAGATTTGACAATATTGGCCGAAACGGTAAAATCGGGCTGGTTGCGTAAGGTGAAAATAGTATCTTTTTTACAACCACCTGAACTTAAAATACTAATTGGAAAACTTTTGGCAACTAACCCTGAATTCAAACCTATTGACAATTCTCCAGAAACATTGTAAACACCAATCGGAGAAACAACCAAATTGATTGCCCCATCCGCTTTGTTACACGTGGGGTTTGTGGTCGCAGCAGAAACAGAGAAAGGAATGTTTTGATTTAGAACAAAAGTAGTGTCTTTGAAGCAGGTAGAGTTCTTGCGCTTGACTATAACACGGTAAGATCCACTTCCCAAATTGTTAGCAAAGGAAGAGGTGAGGTCCCCTGAAAAATCATAGTCTGACGTAGCCCCTGGAGATACATTCAACTGTATAGAACCATCTTTTTGTGTACAAGTAGGTTTTGCCAAATTGGCGGTTACATCAAAATCGGTTCTGTTACCCAAGACTATTGCCGTATCCAACACACAAACAAATTTACTTATCACCGAAACAGGATACACACCTGAAGGCAATCCAGTAGCAAAGGCTTGCGAAAGCGCCCCTTTGAACACATAATCGCCCACAGGGCCAGGTGTTGGCAACAAACTTATTTGTCCGTCGGTATTACCGCAGAATGGTTTTTGCAAGATAGAATTTAGCGTAAAATCGGCAGGACTTGTCAGAGTAAAGACGGTATCTTTTATCGCACAACCAGAACTTATTTGGGTGAAGGTTACTTTGTAATCTCCAGCTGCCAGGCCGCTGTTTGTACCCGAGGTCAAAGCCCCAGTAATGGAATAGTCGGAAATAAAGCCCGGGGTAATTGTAAAATTGAGGGCACCATCTGACTTTTTGCAAGTAGGACGAACTTTGGTAGCCGAAACACTGAAAGGAAAAGTGTTTTTTAGTAGTATGAGAGTATCTTTAAAGCACCCAGTAATCGAATCGGTAATTCTTATATTGTAACTGCCCGGAGTTAGATTGGTGTTGTTAGCACTTGAAAGACTACCCGAAACTTTTAATACAACGGCGGGGGAAGTGCTTATTTTTATGACTCCAGAACCTCCGCAAACAGGTTGTGTCACATCTGCGATAATGCTGAACAAAGGTTTGCCAGGAACAGATATCGGATCAGTTTTGATACATACCCCATTCGAAGTGGTAACACTGTAAATACCAGGCGCCACATTTGTATTTGAGGCACTATTGAAACTACCCGTGAATGTGTAAGAGCCCATAGGAACAGTGGTAATATTTACTTCACCATTATTCAAACCACAATCTGGCTGTACTATGCTTACTTGGGTGGTAAAATCGCCTTGCGACACCAAAGTAAAAGAAGTATCAAGCGTACATTTTGTGAGGCTATCTATAATACCAATAGTGTAACTTCCCTGAGGCAAATTGGTGTTGTTGAAACTTGTCAGATTGCCAGAGACAATGCCAAAAGAACCGACATTTGGCGTGAAATTGATGCTTATGCTACCGTTATTGCCCGAACAAATAGGTTGATTAACCACAGTTGAAAGGACAAATTTTGGTAGTTGTTTAACTACAATGCTGGTATCAATTCTACATTTAGAAACCGAATCAATTATCGAAACTTGATACGATTTGGCCACGGTTACTGTGTCAATTACTTTCGTAAGGTCTCCCGAAACCAACAGTTTACCTACAGCACCCGTTACATTCAAATTAACAATAGCTGGCGAAACTGGAAGACAGCCAATGTCTTTCACAATTGGATTTACTTTGAAAAGAGTAGCAACCAAGGTTGTCAAAGTAGTATCGACACTTGTTGGCAATGCACACTGGTCGGACGATGTAAGCACTACTTTCACATTGACATTTTTGGTTAAAGTATCCAATTGCAATGTTTTTCCAAAACCAGTTTGCACGGAAAGTCCATTTACAAACCACTGAAAAATAGGAGTTGTACCAGCATTTATTTCAACAGCAGAATAGTTAACGCTGGTTTTGGCACAGACTATATTAGAGGCAGATTGAGACAAAATAACGCTTGGAACTGTGGCAGGGATTATACTAAGATTGATGGAATCTGATACCACGTTGCAACCACTTGCAGTTGTTCTTTTCACTTTATAAAAACCAGCACCTGTGGCTTGTATTGTCTGATTGGTGCTAATGAGATTGTTTGAAAGCAACCATTGGTCTTGACCTGAACCAAAATTAGTAATACTAATATCCAAGCTTCTTCCTTGGCATACTTGTTGTGGACCTGTTAAGCTTAACAAAGGTTTTGATGGTGCTGATCTTATTCCAATATTTTTTGGATTTGATGTGGCGGAACAAGTACCCAAAGTCGTCCTCACCTTGTAAGCTCCAGCCTGCGCCACAACCAAACTATCTGTATTGGCACCCA
>DMUD01000303.1 GCA_003476475.1 Cytophagales bacterium
CTACAAAAAAATTAGATTTTTTTTTATCCTCTCCAAGCTCTTTATCCATATTTATGTTCTTTTTCTTGTTTTTCTTTTTGTCCACCATTCCGTTCCATTTCACGTTTACAGGTTTATAACTTATGGGCTTGCCAAGCGAGTCCACTTCCATTCGTAAGTTGAAAAATGAGTATGGATGGGGTTTCCATTCCTCTTCTACCTCTTTGGCCACCTCGTTTTCCTCGGGCAGGTAGCTTGTGGTATCTTTCATTTCGTCGAAGACTAGTTCTTCTTCGTCCATGTTGGTGGCAACAGCTCCCGAGTCTGAGGTGGAAGCTGTGGTATCGCCGTTTTCAAGTACAGGGTAGTGGTAATAACTTTTAATAGAATTGGATGGGTCGTTAGTGTCGGCCAAGGTTTGGTGTATGTGTTCGTTGTATGCGGCACATTTGAAACGGGGTGTAGCACAACGCCAAAACATTGCCAGAATCATGGCAAAAATGCCGAAGAACAAAAGTTGTCGTATGTTGATTTCCTTTTTTTGCAATGCTTAAATAGGGAAAACAAAAAATAAAATTACTGAATATTAGCCTAATAAGCCAAAAGCTCTTGTATTTTTTCCAGAATGAAAGCCTTCGGCAAGAACATATTCTCCAGTTCTTCATTGAAAGGTACTGGCAAATCTTGACTCGATACACGTTTGATAGGCGCGTCCAAATGCTCGAAAAGATGCTCGTTTAGCCAGGCCGATATTTCGGCCATGATGCTGCCAGTGTGGGTATCTTCGGTGAGTAAAAGTGCTTTGCCCGTTTTTTTTACCGATTTGCTAAGTGTTTCGTAATCAATGGGTAATAAACTTTGTAGGTCGATTATTTCAACTTCATTTTGCAACTTGTTTTTTTGGATACATTCTAAAGCCCAATGAACGGCAGCCCCATAGGTAACCAAACTTATGGCATTTCCTTCATTTAGCACATTGGCTTTGCCAATGGGCAAGGTGTAGTATCCTTCGGGTACTTCTTCCGAAATGGAGCGATACAAAGCCTTGTGTTCAAAAAACAAAACCGGATTGGGGTCTTCGATGGCTGCCGTGAGCAATCCTTTTGCCGAAGTAGGCGAGGAGGGATATACGATTTTAAGTCCTGGTACGTGAAAAAACCAAGCCTCTGTAGATTGGGAATGGAAAGGCCCTGCGCCTGTGCCTGCACCGGTGGGCATGCGTATGACCACATCGGCATTTTGCCCCCAACGGTAGTGGCTTTTAGCCAAGTTGTTCGCTATTTGGTTGAATCCGCAAGACACAAAATCGGCAAACTGCATTTCGACAACCGATTTGTAGCCTTTTATAGAAAGACCTAATGCAGCACCCAATACTGCCGATTCGCAAATGGGCGTGTTGCGCACTCTGTCTTTGCCATATTTTTTTGCCAATCCTTCGGTAACTTTGAATACGCCTCCATATTCTGCAATGTCTTGCCCCATTAAAACCAAGTTGGAATGTTTATTCATGCATTCGTCCAAACCATTTTTTATGGCATCGACATACCTAAGTTTCCGCTTGGTCGAAACAGCAATCGATACTTCTGTAACAGATTGTTGGTAAAGGTCTTCTAGCTCTTCGTCTATTCGAAATGGAAGACTGGTTTCCGCTTCCATCGCCTCCCATGCTTGGTCAATCTCTTTTTTGATTTTGCTGTTCAATTTTTGGGTTTCTTTTTCAGATAAAAGACCAATATCAATAAGAAAATTTTCATAATTCAATATAGGGTCTTTTTGCGCCCATTTTTCGAACAACTCTTCGGGTACGAATTTGGTTGGTGAAGATTCTTCATGGCCTCGCATGCGAAATGTGACCGCTTCTATTAGAACGGGTCGTGGCATTGAGCGCATGTTTTCTGCGGCTTCCTTTATGGTTTTATAGACTTCCAATACATTGTTTCCATCAATTTTTTTGGCTTCGATGCCGTATCCGGCGGCTTTGTCAGTAAAGCTCGCAAAAACAAATTGCTCGGAAACAGGTGTAGAAATGCTGTATCCATTGTTTTCCACCAAAAAAATAACTGGCAATTTCCAAACGGCCGCCAAGTTCAAGGCTTCGTGAAAATCGCCTTCGCTAGTGCCACCTTCCCCTATGAAAGCCAGGCACACATGGTTGTTTTTAGAAAGTTTGTCGGCCAAAGCAATGCCATCGGCAACAGGCAACATGGCTCCCAGATGCGAAATCATACCTACGATATGATGCTCTTTGCTACCAAAATGAAAAGACCTGTCGCGCCCTTTGGTAAAGCCCGACTTTTTGCCTTGGAACTGGGCAAATAATTGTTGCAAAGGCACATCGCGACCAGTAAATATGCCCAAGTTACGGTGCAATGGAAGAATATATTCATTTGGTTTTAAAGCCGATACAGCCCCCACCGATACTGCTTCCTGACCAATGCCCGAAAACCATTTGCTTATGTTGCCTTGCCTTATCAAAACTAGCATTTTCTCCTCGATCATTCGTGGAAATAATATGGAGCGGTATAGATCAATCAGCTGTTCGCTGGAGAGATTGCCTTTAGAAAAAATCATCTGCAAAG
>DMUD01000126.1 GCA_003476475.1 Cytophagales bacterium
CCCATATCATCTTGGCTCCCTCCGTAATAAGTAGCCCATTGTCGAACTCCACTTGAATTAAACTTTACTAAAAACGCATCATAACCTCCTGTACCAAATACGATGGGACCACCTGCATGTACAGTTTGATGTGCTCCTGTTGTGGCTATATCTGAATTTGAACTTGTGAATCCAACCATGTAAACATTGCCTGCGGCATCGGTAATACAAGAACTCCCTCTATCTTCTCCGTTCGGCCATACTTGTCCGGTACCTGTGTAATAAGTACCCCAAGCTCGAACATTTTGAGCCATGGTAATTGTTGCAAATCCGAAGATTGCAATTGCTGTCATGAGTAAATTTGTCTTTTTCATGTTTTGTTTTTTTATTGTTTAAGCATTGAGCAATTTTGTCTTAAGGTTGCCCTTAACTTGTATATATCCGAAACAAATCTTCGCATAGCCATACAAATATGGAGTGATATGCGAGACTTTGTTTCGTTTTATTTTTTTTGCAGCTACTTGCAGTTTTTTGCTTGTCCAATTTACGCATTTGAGCGCTAACCCGCAAAAAATTGCAAGTAGGTGCTGTTATAGGTTGGCCGTTGCACACAGTTTTTCTGTCGGTGTCCGCCGTTATTGTACAGAAGTCGAGGAAGATAGGTGAATTATTTAAAACGCTTGTTTTTGTGTCAAATTATTGTTTACATTTGTGATATCAATATGATATCATTTAAATATTACTTATTATGAAAACAGAAAAGATTATAACACCATTTAACGGTTATTTAGCCGTTGTCATTCTATTAATAAGCGCAGTATTAATAGCTTTTGGCTTTAGCTCAAACAACAACGTCTTAGGAATTGCACTAATACCAGTATTAATTATTATTACGAAAGGCCTAATTGTCGTAAGTCCGAATAGCTCAAAAGTCCTTTTATTGTTCGGAGATTATAAAGGGAGCGTAAAACAAAACGGTTTGTTTTGGATTAACCCACTATACACAAGAACAAGTTTGTCCTTACGAGCAAGAAACTTTGAGAGTGAGAAAATTAAAGTAAACGACAAAATGGGAAATCCAATTATGATTAGCGTTATTTTAGTTTGGAAAGTTAAGGACACGTTTAAGGCTACGTTTGAAGTAGATAATTACGAAAACTTTATAAGAATTCAAACTGATTCAGCAGTTAGAAAACTTGCGGGCTCATTTCCATATGATCATTTTGAAGATGAAAAAGCTACAGTAACCTTAAGCACAAATTTTGATGATGTAAATAAAGCACTTGAACGCGAAGTCACCGAGCGTCTGGAAATTGCCGGAATAGAAGTAGTCGAGTCAAGAATAGGATATTTAGCTTATGCTCCTGAAATTGCTCATTCAATGTTAAGAAGACAACAAGCGTCGGCTGTTGTCGCAGCTCGTCATAAAATTGTTGAAGGTGCTGTCGGCATGGTAGAAAGCGCTTTAAAACTTTTAGCAGATAAAGAAATTATTGAGTTTGATGAAGATAGAAAAGCGGCAATGGTAAGCAATTTAATGGTTGTCCTTTGTGGTGATAGTGAGACGAAACCTGTAATAAATACGGGAACTTTAAATCAATAAGGGATGACTGAAAAAAAGTCATTTGCATTAAGAATAGATTCAGAAACTATGAAAGCTATTGAAAAATGGGCTGCTGATGAATTTCGTAGTGTCAATGGTCAAATTGAATGGATGCTTAATAACAGTCTTAAAGAAGCGAAAAGAATTAAAGGAAAAACTGTCGTAAAGAAATAGTGTCCGAATGTTATAGTAAAGAAAAGGGCTTTGTCTTACGGAATTTTTGTCGGAGGAAAGTCCGTCCAACGTGGAATTGAAATGATCCAATAATTGCCTTCGTTTTTGTAAATTGCACGCAGTTTACAAAAACGATGGTTTTCAGCAGCATCCTCTTCTTATTGTACTTTTTACCAGTATTCATGCTGGTATACGTGCTGTTGCCCAAGAAAGCCAAGAACTATTGGGCGCTTTTGGTGAGCATTTTGTTTTATGCTTGGGGCGCACCTAACTTTATATATGTCGTTTTGGCGACAAGTTTACTGGACTTCTATTTGGTGAAAGCCATTTATACTACTGAAAACCAAAATAGAAAAAAACTATATTTAAGCACTTCTCTCGTACTTAATTTGGGGCTTTTAGCTTACTTTAAATATGCCAATTTCTTTATAGAAAATGTCAATTTAGCCTTGGGCGAACTCGGCATGGCATCCTTGCATTGGACGAGCGTCGCTCTGCCAATTGGTATTTCCTTCTTTACGTTTCAGACCCTCACTTACGCTATTGAGGTGTATCGCAAAGACCACGCGCCCTTTGAGAAGCCCACGCAATATTTGCTCTACAAACTGATTTTTCCGCATGCCATTGCGGGGCCTATTATTCGCTTTAAAAGTGTGGCAGCTCAGGTGGTAGACCGCACCGAAACCCCAGACGACCGCCTCATTGGTTTGTTTCGTTTTAGTATTGGCCTTGCTAAAAAAGTATTGATTGCCAATGTGTTGGCCAAGCAAGCTGATCTTTACATGGGTGGTGAGCTCAGTGAGTTGAGTTTTGATGAAGCTTGGGTGGGTATACTGGCTTATACTTTTCAGATTTACTTTGATTTCTCAGGTTATTCCGACATGGCCATTGGCCTTGCCCGCATGATGGGCTTTCGTTTTCCAGAAAATTTCGACTCTCCTTACAGCTCTAGCAGCATTACGGAGTTTTGGCGCCGCTGGCACATCACGCTAGGGGCTTTCATGCGCGATTTCCTTTATATTCCGTTAGGCGGCAACCGCGTGAGCAACAAATGGCGCTTGTACTTCAATTTATGGCTTGTGTTTTTGGTTTCAGGTCTTTGGCATGGCGCTTCTTGGAATTTTGTATTGTGGGGTGCTTTTCACGGTTTATTCTTGATCTTCGACCGCCTTTTCTTATTGAAATTTTTAGAAAAAATAGGGAAGGTACCTGCCGCTATATTTACGTTTTTTGTAGTGGCTATGGCTTGGGTGCTGTTCCGCATCGAAAGCTGGACAAACGCCAAAATATTTTACTCACAACT
>DMUD01000287.1 GCA_003476475.1 Cytophagales bacterium
CAATGTCGCTTGGTAAAATCTTTCTCGTCTTGCCTTTTTCCAAAATGGAATAGCCTTTGGCAAGCAACCTCAATATTTTTTCGACCATATGCTGGGTCGCCTGCCCTTTGTTGGAATATTCAAAACATTCGAAACAGTTTTCATTGCCGTTTTCATCGACCAAGCGACCCAAATCGGGCTTTCCACATCCCACTTCCGTATAGGCAATTTCATTGTCGGCAAAAGGATCTTCTACCCCAAAAAACCGGTTCAATTTTTCGAGAAGCGGCTCGTTGCTACGGTAATTATTGTACATGGTAAACGTTTCCGATTTGGAACGAGCAAGTTTGTACACATCCAAATCGGCCTTTCGAAATGAATAGATAGACTGTTTGGGGTCGCCTATAAAAAAGATAGTGTTTGGGTGCCCCATGAAAACAGATGAAAATATTTCGTACTGATATTTGTCCGTATCCTGAAACTCGTCAATAAACACGGCTTTGTATTTGGCGCGCAAACTTTTGCACAAATTTTGCCCTGATTCGGTGGTGACAGTACGGTGTAGGTTGTGAATGAGGTCGTCGAAAGTCTGAATACTTCGCCTATTTTTAATGTTTTGAATTTCTTTGACAATCTCGATCGCATTACGATGATATATGGTGGTAAGTGCCAGTTTGGAATATGTCAAACTAGCCTCTTTGGCATAGGTATAGTTTTGGATTAATTCCCGAAAATCGGTATTGAATCTATCTATCTTGCTCGACTTCTTGAACTCCAACACAAAAGAATCGAGGTCATCTATAATGGATTGGGAAGAAGCATTGAAAAGCTTGTACAGTCTAGACCCTTTGTTTTGTTCGTGTACGGCGCGCATTACAATTTCTTCGTTGTTTTCTATATGGGTTGCAATGGCATTTTGAGCCAACATCACTTCGTTGTTCAGGTTTTCTAGGCTGTTCAAAATATCGGCTATATCCGTTTCAACGGGCAATACTTCGTCTCTTAAATGGCATCCATCGAGGTAGGCTTTCGTCATTTCTGCCAATTTTGCATCTGAGAAGCTCAAATCAAAAAGTTTTTTCAAAAGAACAGGGGGCAATGTGGTGATGTTCTTTCGCCACACGATGTGCAATGCCTCGTACAGAATTTCCGAAAAATCGGTCGTCATCTTCAAATCGAAGCTCTGATTAGTCTCAAAAGCAAACTCTTTGAGGGTGCGCGCGCAAAAACCATGAATGGTAAAAATAGAAACCTCATCCAGTATGGAAACCGCCTCGTTCAACACGCGTTGTAGTTCCTGTTCCCTACCCTGGTAAATAGCCAAATATTGCTTAACACCTGCATCGATAGAATGCGAGGAATCGTGGCTGTATTGCCAGGCCTGATACACAAAATTGCGGATACGGCTTTTCATTTCTTCTACCGCAGCTTGCGTAAAAGTCACCATCATGATTTGATTTATCTTGATGTTTTTCTCGAGCAAGAGCCTCAAAACCAAAATGCCCACCGAATGTGTTTTGCCCGTGCCTGCACTAGCTTCTATGAGTTTGCAGCCGTCCAAACTTACTTCCGTTACATTGAAATTTTCCATACGATTATCGGTAAAAAGCTTCATTAAAAGGTTTGTAAAGCATCTCCAAATCAGGTAAAATGCTTTCGTTTAGTTCGTTTTCCACTCCCTTCAAATTGCAGAAGGCTTGTAAATAGTGGTCGTCGGAATGGCTCTTGAAAAAATCAGACAGTTTTTCGATTGAAAGCTGTTCAGCTCCCTTGCTCCATAGCTTAAAAAAATCTTGGTGAATAATGGGCTTAATGTTTTTACTTGCATCGAAGTAAAATTTGACCAAATCGTTCAAAATTTCGATAGCAACCGTCCGATTATTAAATACACAGCATAAATTATTTTCATTGGAAATAAATAACGTTTTAACCTCTACACCGCTGGCAATTAGTACCAAATGCTTTATCCATGATTTAAGCGCATTTTCTACTGTCTTTTTCGAAAAACACACATCCACCTGCCTAACCTCATTTTCTTTTACAAAAACAGGTAGGTCGAAATGGAGCATGTAATTTTCTAGAGTCAAAGCCCCTTCTCTATTTTCTTCTTCAAAACCAATTGTAAGCTCTTGATACTTAGCACAAAAAGGCTCAATGTCATTTTTCAAATTTTCCAAAAACAAAGGCCCCACATTGGCTAGTGGCAAGTGGCCTGCTTGTTTTTGTTTTCTGACATAGTCGTCGTCTAGCTTATTTTTCAACAAATAGGTCTTGAAATGCCATTCTTCTAACTTATTCAGACTGAAAATTTCAGTTTCAGGCACAAGCAAACTTTCACTATCAAAATACACTTTCAAACTGTGATTGAAGTAATGCTGAATGGGCTTGGCTATGGCATTCATCAACTGAAACACACGAATTGATTTTTCACCCTCTGTTTCCGTTTCGGTTTCCAATGTTTTTTCTAGAAGGGCTACCCCATTGTTGCCATTATGAAATGAAAAATAGGTGTACAGCCTTGGATTTTGGGCGGTATTGTATTTAGAACTAAAACCGTGTAAAGGATGCTGAATAACAAGCAAATCGGCGACTTTCTCTGTGCTTTGTTGCTGAAGGTAATTCAGCAAATCTTCGATAAGGATAGAGGGTTCTTTGAGTGAATTATCTTTTATGCTTCGGCCTATATAGCTTATATAAAAAGATGCTTCGGCCGAAAGAATGGCCTCCAAAAACAAGTATTTGTCATTTAATTTCAAGCTTCGGTCGCCTTTTCTTGGTTTTTGAGCAATGAGGTCGAAACCTATAATCGAATCTTGACGGGGAAAATCTTCGCTGTTCATTCCCAAAAAAGCCACTACTTTGAATGGTATGCTGCGCATGGGCACTGTAGAACAAAATGTCACATTTCCTTTCAGGTAGCCCGAAGAGGATGTGCTGCTACCAAGCAAGCCCGAAACCGCCTGTAAAAACACCGCACGAGGGATTAGTGCTTCGGCAAGCACTTCTACATCAACCAAATAATCGAGTTGGGACATGACTACTTGAATGCCTTCGTTGTCCACATCAGACCCCAAAAAAGCATCGCCTATCTGCTGAATATAATTTCGCCATTCAGCCAAATTCCTTTCTCTTTTGCCTGCTTGAACTAACTGCTTGATTGTCTTAACAAAAGAAATAAAACGCAGCATTTCGAATGCCTGACCGCCCTCCAAGGAATCGTAGCAAAGAATTTGTTCCGTTTCAAACTCGTACATTTCGCCCCCTTTCATGGCAATACCCAACACAATACGTTCAAGTCCCATTTGCCAACTTACCAAATGGGTTTCCGAATCATCTTTTGGGGTATCCCACCCAAAACGTATGTTTGCCTCGTTCACTACCCTTCTTACCAAACTTGGGTCTGAGATTCCAAATTGGCTGGCCACTCTTTTGTAATCGAGCAAACGCAATATTTTTTCAGAGGTAAACTCGTGGTCATTGAGTTCTAGCAAGGAGAGAAGTACCGCTACAAAATCCTCACTTTGTTGTAAGTCACGGTCGGCAATAGAGTAGGGAATTCTATATGGCGCATTGTCGAAAACTGACTGTATATAAGGCGAATAGGCTTCTACATTCGGCAACATGACCAAAATGTGGTGAGGAGCCAAATGGGTGTTTTCAGACATTGTTTTGACCAAAAAATTGTACAACACTTCTACCTCGCGCGCAGCAGAATGACAGTTGTGTATTTGCAAACTTCCATCCAAAAGCAGGTCTTTGGAAATGCTGTCTCGCTCAGAAGGAGAAATGTTTTGGTTTATTTCATGTTGCAAGTGTTGTAAAAGAGTGATGGGCTCTTGTTCCTCTCTATCTATCGCATAAAAGTTATTTACTATGTTATCGTGATCAAGAAAAGCCGAAAAAAGTTGTTGACCCAATTTTCCCCAACTCATCAGCAAATCATTTCCAACGGTAAAGGAATTGGGGCGGAAATTTTGGTATCGAGCACTTAGCTTTTGAAGTTCTTTAGTCGATTTACAATCGTACCAATACACCTCTGGTGCAGGGTTCAAAAAATAAAAACGAACGTCTATAATTTGGGCCAACTCATGAAAAAACTCGATATGATAGTCGGTTATGACTGAAAGGCCAAAAACTGAAATGCACGGAAATTTTTGCTTCACAAGTTGCTGAAGCTCTTTGTCATTTTTCAACAACTTCAGCAACCGGTCTTTTAGCTGAGTCCTATCTAGCGCCCCTTCAAGCTTTTGGTGAATTTTGCTCCACAAAAATGCCTGCCAAGCCTCCATCCTATCTTCTTTATCGATGTAATTATTATCATTCCAAGCCTTGATGTAGTCTTGACGATAAATGACCATTTGGTCAAACACGTCGGCAATTTTGGTAGCCAGCTGCATCCGCCTTAAATCGGAATTTTCCATTCCATGATAGTAACGACTAACAATCTGAAAGCGATTGACAAATTCATCTTCGTTCAGCAAAAAGTAAAGCCACCATTTTATTTTGTTGGGCGTCATTTTGAAATGTTGCGTAACCTTCAAAATGCGGGCTACTTCCAATACCATGTCGTTGGGTTTCATATAACTGAAATTGGCAAAAACCCCTTTTTCTTTTGCCACCCCCATCGAAACCCATTTTTCCATGCCTTCTGTTTGGGTTACGACATAACTTGGTTGAAAAACAGCCTCTTTTTGTTGTGCTAAGTCGGCAGAAAATTGTTTCAACAACAATTCCAGTTTGTGAGAAAAATATAAACTTACAGCCATTCTACTATTCGTTTGGTAATCCCTGAACTTCTTTGCACCTGTCCTTTGACAGTATGGTTTAGCACTGTTTTATTGGCAATCAACTTTACCTTTTTTTTGGCCCGCGTCACAGCCGTGTACAACAACTCACGTGTCAAAACCAGATTTTCTCTTTGGGGCAATACCACAATCACAGTATCAAATTCCGAACCTTGGCTTTTGTGTATCGTCATGGCAAAAGCCGTTTCAAAGTTTTTCAAGTAGATTGTTGGAACAAACTTTAACCCATTTTCAGCATTGGCATCTTCAAAATATGCGTACAAAGTCTGGGTATTAGCATCACGACGCACAATGCCAACATCGCCATTGAAAAGATTAAGAGTGTAGTCGTTGGCCGAAACCATTATAAGTTGATTTTCATAAAAACCTGGCTTAGGTTGTAAAACCCCTGCTTCTTTCAATACCATTTCGGCATATTTATTACATTGGTAAAGACCGAATTCTCCTTCTTTTGTGGCACACAACAAACGCAGTTTTTGAGTCAATGAAAGCGCTTTTTTTATATCGGGTTCTAGTATATAGTGCCGATATTCCTTGATTTCGTCCTTTACTTGGGGTAGCCCATTACAAATGTCGACCCCCTCTTGTTCGGCTACTTTACCGCCTTGCCAATGTTGCAATTGTTCGGAGTTACCCTCTATGACATACTTGCTAAAAAGCCCAATTCCCTTCGTTGCATCAAATCGCCTGCTGCGCTGCAACTCCACTATCGAAGTATTTAGAAAATGCTTCTCATTTGTTTGTTGTGTTTGGTTTAGTTGTGTATTAAAAACACTCACTATTTTGTTAAAAAAATGGATGAAATCGCTTGAAAAAGTATTTGCTATTTGAACCGTTTCGCACAAATCGCTGAAAACCGACCCCGCCTCTACCGAAGCTAGTTGGTTTTTGTCACCCAATAAAATAAGCTTGCTCGAGTCACGGGTAGCGTCCAAAAGTTTAGCCATTTGTGGCACATCTATCATGGATGCTTCATCAATTATCAGCAAATCGTAATCTAGCGGGTTGGTGGCATTGTGCCTGAAATAAGGAGAATCTTTCACGTATCCCAATAAACGATGTATCGTAAGTGGCACAATCGCCGAAAGTTTCTCTTTTAAAGAAAGATCGATAGCCATGTTTGCAACCGAAT
This sequence comes from Cytophagales bacterium, assembly GCA_003476475.1. Lineage (GTDB taxonomy): Bacteria > Bacteroidota > Bacteroidia > Cytophagales > UBA9547 > UBA9547. The sequence goes on from DMUD01000287.1 coordinate 5,917, forward strand.
TCGCGATAGATTCTTTCATGCGCATGGCAGCTTTACCCGTTGGTGCCGCCAGGGCAACTTTCAGTTCGGGATTTATCGAATTTAACAACACGATAATTTTGGAAACGGTAGTAGTTTTGCCCGTGCCTGGCCCGCCAGATATTATTGAAAAATTGTTTATAACAGCAGAAACTGCCGCAACCAATTGCCAATCTACTTCCGAAGCATCCGAAACAAACAGTTGCTTGACCAAGTCCATTTTTTGAAGCAAGGCGTTTGCAAATGCCTCGTTCTTTTGTTCAACCAAGGCCTTAATGCGCCCAATGATTTGGGTTTCGTATTCGTAGTAACGCTGCAGATACAGGTTTCCCTTTTCGACAATGAATGGCTTTTTGACATTTCCCACCCCCACAAAAGGGCTATCTAACAATTTTTGGTACTCTTGAACAGTCAGCGGGAGACAAATGCTTCCTTCCTGCAATTTATCCATCAATTTCTCCGCTTTTCCTCTCAAGATTTCGTCTTTGAAAAAATCGGCAAAAATGCTGGAAATGGAGGAGTTCATAGGGTAATGATGGAAGGTGTTTGACAAAATTATGAGAGGACTACGCCAAAACACGTCGCAGTCGGCCATTTCGTACAAGATGTTTTGGACCTTTTAAAAAACACCTCCAACATCCTTTCCACTATTTCAGTAAAAAGTCCCCCTCCCGTGTATTATTTCAAAGGTTTTTCAAAATGCAAAAAATGAACTATTATTTCACCTCTGCTACAAAACTACCTCTTCCCCTGCTGTCGAACGCCCGTAATTTCACGAGTTGGTCGGTTTGCACAGCTCCGCTGTACACAGGACTTTTAGAAGTAGGCTCCGTGCCATCAATCGTGTATCGCAAGGTAAATCCAGGGTAGGGCATGTTGGCTTTTACAATTCCTTTTTCCCGAATGCCGCCTGGGGTTGGAATACGGTAGTGAACACCTCCCAATAGAAAGTCGAGTCTTGGTAACTCACGTTGGCCTAGCTGATTGACAAATCTGTTCCAATCGCTTTGGTAAATTTTTTCGGCCCTTTGTTCATCGTCTTCGCTGGCCCATGCTGGCGATTCCGACCATGCCCGTTCGGCAAGCGCCAACATTTTTGGAAAAATAAGATATTCCATTGTATTTCTGCCTTTGGCATTTTCAGACCAAAATTGCCCTTGAATGCCCAAAATATGCTGGGTGTTTTCAGGTTTCAAACGCACCTTGTTTTGAAATGTTTTTTTGTCAATCGGGTTGCCCATGCGATCCTCTTTCGCACTATTGAAAAAATCTTCAGGTATAAAAGCGAAAGGTTTGTCCACATCTGCATATCCCCCCCAGTAATATCCTGGCTCACGAGGGTCTTTGTTGTAGGCCAAATCGAAATAAAGGTTGGTGACATTGCCCAACACCACATCATAACCAGCATTGGCCAACTTGTAGGCATTGTCTTCGTCGCCCCAACCCCAAACGTTGTTCCAGGTGTAGGCTACAAATCTTTCAGCAATATGAGACCGATCGGGTTGGTGGCTAACATTGCCCGCTTCGTCTTTTACTTTCACCAAACCTATCTCTTCCCAGCCCGCAGTACGCAAGTTGTATTTTTTCAAAATGTCGTCCATTTTGCCCATAAAATAGCTGTAAAGCTCTTCTGTACCCGACCTATTGGGGTCTTCGGCCAACAGTTTTTGGCATGCAGCCGAACGCTCCCATACACCTTTCGGCACCTCGTCGCCTCCCAAATGAAAAAAACGGATAGGAGCATTTGCCTCTTTGTACATGGAAACCAGTTCGCCAATCACCTTTTCGTAGAATGCAAACGTACTAGGCTGACAAGGGCAAATGACATTGTCTTTCCACATTTGTACCGACAAATAGCTTGAATTGTCGTCTAAATCGCGCAAAAGGTACTGCTGCGCCTCAAGATGCTTTCCTTCTTTTTTCAATCGGGCATAACGAGCATCCATCGACTTGATTGCGGCACGCGCATGGCCGGGCACATCTACTTCCAATATCACTTCAATGTGGCGTTTGGTGGCATATTGCAGTATTTCAATAAAATCTTGACGAGTATAATAGCCACTGCCATAGAAACCTGGTTCATCTGTAAAAGGACCCGAACCAAAAGAAGGCAGCAGGCATTCGGAATCGCTAAAATTGTGTCCTCTTTTTGAGCCTATTTGGGTAAGTTCAGGCAATCCTGGTATTTCGATTCTCCACCCTTCGTCGTCGGTAATGTGAAAATGGAACTTGTTGAGCTTATAGAAAGCCAAAAGATCCAAAATGCGAAGCACACTTTCCTTGTTCTGAAAATTGCGCGCTACATCCAAATGCATGCCTCGGTATGCAAAACGTGGAGCATCTTCCACTTCCACAAACGGCAATGCTATCTTTTTTGATTTTATTTGATAGTTTTTCAACGGAATGAGTGAACGAATTGATTGTATTGCAAACGCAACGCCAGCTGCATCTTGTCCCACTATCTCTATGCCATTTTTTCCAATATTGAACTTATAACTTTCAGAACCCGCTACTTTGCCTGTTGCCAAACGAATGAAATTGGCAGACTGTGTATTTGCTTCGTTAGTCCATGATATTTTGCCCAAGAAAGGCTCTAAATATTCAGCCAATAGCTTTGATTCCACCTCTAGTCCTTTTTCAAAAAATATTTTGGTAGATGCACTTAGCAAGAATATACCCTGCCCCTCCTTATACAATTTTGGAGTAGGCAATATTTTGGGTATTTGGTTACTTGGCAACGAAGCAAGAGAGCTGTACTGTTTGTAATTACTTTCGGCAGTAGGAATAATGGAATTATCACCTGAAAAACGCTTTATTTGTGCATTTGAAATAAAGGGCTTCACTTGGTAGTTTTTGATGAGTTGCACAGTTTTATTATCAAAAACAATGTATGGACCGGCTGGAGCATCGCAGTAATTGGTGGCCCAGTCGGAAGACACAAATGGTATGACCAAACTGTCTCCCGTTTTTAGCGGCTCAAAACCATTTGTGGGTTTTAGTCTGAATAAATCTCCGTTTACATGCTCAATTTTTACATTGGGAGGATAGGAGCCATGCACCACGTTGCGTACATAGTTGAAATATATTTCCCAATTTTTAGCCAAAGGCACACTTCCATTGTTCAACAAGGTAAAAGAGGACAAAAACCGAAACTGATTTTGGTAGTTATTCTCAGTTACCCCCCAATTCAGATGGATATCGGAATTATACCGAGATTGAGCAAAAATTTGATGGGATAAAATGGCAAGCACTACTGAAAGCTTTCTCATGGATTAATGATTACAGAACAAAATAGTATGTTGGCAAAATAGCAAAAAAGGCAAAAGAGCAGTTTTTCAATTTAGATAGTTGGAAACGTGAAAAAATGCAAGAAGCGATAAAACTATATCCACAAATCAACTTTTAACCTGTTCGCAAAACTATTTTAACATTATGGGACGACCAAAAGGACAGAGTACAATAGAAAGTTGGATGATAGCAAACGGAAAAGCAGGTGAACACTTTTATTCAGATAAAATGGATAGACACTTGACCGCAATATCAACACACCACAAACGAAAAATAATAACCGAGAGGCTTATTACCATTACCACTGGGGGCAAAGAGCCTAAAGCAAAATACATTACTAAAATTACACTGCTGTAAACTCGCAAAACTATATTTCTATTATTAACTCCTGAAACTAAAATTATGAAAACGATTAAATTGACATACGAGGAATTTGAGATTGTCAAAATTGCATTAGGCTATGTATATGACGAAAAAATAAAATTTCTTAAACAGCACAGGGCAACTTTAGGCAAAGAAGCATTTATGGCAGTATTAAATCAAGCACACAAATATTGGGATTTGCAATATGATTTAGATAAAGGCAAACATGATGTATAACCTATAAAAATTTAAACCATTATATCTATGAAAACTCAAAAATACCTTGTGCGCTGCGCAATCAGCCACCAATTGTACGGGATTGTATCTAACCATTTGAAGGAAGGCAAAACTATTTCTTCCATTGTGAATTGCATAAACGAGGGCGAAAAATGCACCATTATTGAATTTAACCACGATGTAAACAAACTTTTAAACCCAAACAGGAAAATGTTGGAAGATTTTAAAATTGTTTTGGACGGGGATATAAACCCCAAAAAACTACTTGTTGAATTTACACCTGTATATGAGTATTAAACAATTAACTATTTATAACACAAAACTATTTTAATTATGGGACTAAGACCGTTATTCTTTTACGATTGGAACAAAGCTGGCAAAGAAGAAATCAGCGCAAAAATGGAAACATACTGGCAAAACTATGTAACGGTTTTGCCTACTGATGAAATCATAATACGTGTGGCAGAAACTCGTGGAGGTTTGCACGTATTTGAAAACAGGACAAACAGCACCGCTTATCTTGTCTATTCTAGCAAAGAAATTGCGATTGTGGACAATAATTGCAATCTTTTTTGGTACGAAAACGAGGAAGACTATTTTGCAAACGCTATACATACAGACCAAGTGCATGAAGACTGGGAGTATGAGTTTGACAGGATGAACTGCCCAAGGTTTTTAGTCAGTCCCGTGTTGGTAGGTACGGACGTAAACTACTACGTTCACAAAACTAGACAGCCCGAAGTACTGGTACTGTTTACTAGGGGCAACGATGGCTACCACAACGAGGGGGAACTAATTAAATGTGCCAAGGGTATGGACAACGATATGAAAGAAAAAATGATAAGCGTGTGCCACAAGGCATTGCGAAACCATATTTACAAAAAGATACAGCACAGAAATAAATTCCGTGGGCAAACCTATAATTCGCAAAACTAATTTATAAATTTGCTATATAATTTCTAAACAAATAAGTATGGCACAATCGAAAAAAGAACATCAATTTACTACACAAAGGTTAAAGAGAAACACCATAGACAATGCGGAGTTGCTAAAAGATATTTTGTCGCAAAAATTAAACATGTCTGTTACTAGGTACGATGCCATAGACATAGCTATAAATGAGGCTTTAAATAGCAGGCAGTAATACTTATGTTGTATATTTGTAGCCTAAACAATTCACTTATGACTGATGAAGAGAAAACCCTATTTAACAAACGGCTTTCCGAAGCCAAGAAGTATTTGCCGTACAGATACGGCACAATGGTTCGAGCAATGCACCCTGAACTTACATTTTGTGTGATACACAATGTAGTAAACAAAGGTACATTTAATATGGACGTGCTTACTGCATTGGAACATGTAGCTTACATGCAAAAAAAAATTAAAGAAAAAAGCTAAAAGCTACAACTTAACTTGTATATTTACACATCATTTAATCTCATAAAACTATGATTACACAAGAAAAATTAAAAGAAATAAAAATCAACGAGAAGTTT
>DMUD01000043.1:0-1934 GCA_003476475.1 Cytophagales bacterium
CCCGACAAAGGATTGTTATCGGGATAATGATAAGACACCACCGCATTAGAATTTCCTGCGCCATCAACCGAATCTAAGGGAGACCAATCGTTTGCATCTGTTGATCGTTCAATAACGAAATAATCGTTGTTAATTTCCGATGCCGTTACCCAAGTAAGATCAACATTTTTTACTGCGCTGTTGGCTGTAGCTTTAAATTCTAGTAATTCAACCGGAAGAGTAGCTGTTGGAACAACCTCACCCGTACCTAGCTGTGTTGCAGCATAGTTATTTCCATTGCTTGGGTTGGTAAAGTAGATTTGCGCTAATTTTGCGGCCGATAATTCGGCACTTGAACCGGTAAAAATTTTACCCGCTGTACCGGTGGTGCCATTGTATCCACCTGTCCATCCTGTGATTTTTAAACCTCTTCCATCTGTCCATGCTGCGCCATTGCTCGCCGCAAAATTTAAATTATGACTACCGGTGCCCAAGGCTATAGTGCTGTTGGCGCTTAAGGTTAAAGTTCCTACTGTTTCACTATTGCCCAATCCCGAACCGGTACGGAAAGTACCCCCTTTCATGTTTACATTACTGGCGTCGGATATTTTATTTGCCGCACCCAAACCCATGGTTCCTACAACAGTGATAGTTTGCGCATGAACACTCAAGCAAGTGAACAACATACTTGGCAAGAGACATACAACTGCTTTCTCAATGAGCGTAAATGATTTTTTCATAAGAAATTGTTTAAATTAATAATTACACATAACCAATACTCAATGCTGGTTTATAGCATTCCCTTTTACCAAATACCAATCTACCCAAGCATCCATTTGTTTAACTGAATTGGGACGAAGGATAATTTTTCGGTTTTTATCTAACAAATACATGGTTGGGGTGCCAAACACATAGTAATCTTTGGCAATAGTACCATCCCATTTTTTTAGGTCGCTAATGCTAATAAACGGATAATTGATTGTGAACTCATAAAATGCTTTTTGGTCTTCGTCTAACGAAACCAACAACACTTCTACGCCTTGTGCTTTCCATGTGCGGTATAATTTGTCAATGGCAGGCATTTCCTCTTTGCATTTTGGGCACCAACTGGCACCAAAAACCACTAAAGTATAATTACTTGTTAAATCAGATAACTTATGAATAGTAAAGTCATTCGTAGGATTTACCCTAGTAGTAGGAAACACAATATCGGGGGCGGTATTGCCCACTTTCATGGCTCGGTAGGTTTCGAGTTGCCTAGCTAAATCGCTATTGATGGTGCAACTTACTTCGTTGAGGACTTTCAATGCCAAATATTCTGATGCTTTAAACAAACTACGCTTTTCTAATACATCAAAAAGATAATCGGTCACTTCATTCAGTTTTTGTTCGTCTTTTTTAAGAGGTGTGAGCATGGCATCAATAGAAAACTGCATTTCAACAAATACCGAATCCAAAGGTTTTCCACAGTTTTCTAGTAACCAAAAATGACTTTCAATGGCATCTTTAAACAAACCACTTTTATACAAACGTTTATCGGTATAATCTAAAGCCCTAAAAGCCGCCATAGTAGCCGGAATTTCTTTGGTGCGGTATTGCGCAATGGTTGCTACCGAGCTTACTAGTTTACGCACAGGTAAAAACCAGCTTACATAGCTATTTTTGGGCAGCGATTGTAAAAACAATTGGTCTTGCTTTTGAATGCGTTGTTTTTCTTTCAGAATAGCCTTACGAGGTTTTGCTTGCACCGTAAACAGCGAATCTGTAGTATATATTTTCTCTAAATAATCCCAAGCACTAAGGGCTTGTTCACGGCGAGGGTGCTGTTGGGCATATTGTTCAAACCATTGGTTTTGTTTGCCTTTGGTTATTTTTATGGTTTGTGTATTGCTTAATGATTCGCCAAGCAATTCAATTTCTTCACCGCTTAAAACTACAAGCAAAGGTTTATTGTC
>DMUD01000043.1:2322-3044 GCA_003476475.1 Cytophagales bacterium
CCATTGGCATCGATTTTTGTTGTAGCAATAACATAAGTTTGCAAACCATTAAAGCCTTCTAAAGCTATTTCTTGATTGGCTAAAAAGGATAATTTACCCGAAATAGTTTGGGCTTTGCTGAGCATAGCCATCAAAACTAAACCTATCACAAACCCATATTTTTTTATACCATACATCAGCGGTACTGTTTTATAATCAATGAATTGCTTTAAAATATCCTGCCACGCTATGTGTAAGCATGGCAGGTTATAAATATTTAAATCGCTTCGCTGGTTAAAGTATCAATTCTTAATGCAACGAACAGAGAGTCCGAAAGCTCGAGGTGTTGTATAATAAGCCATTCCTGCCTCTATACCTGGCCCTCTTGATCCTGTTCCATTAATTGAACTACTCCAATAACTACCATTAGTTCCTACTTGATATAAAGCTCCCGTTGTTCCATTTCTACCTCCTGCAGCTGGCAACTTTAATACTGAGCCAAATGCTCCAGCAAGATTAGATGAACCCCACGTTCCACTTTCAGCAATCCACTCAGCTTCTGTTGGTAAACGATACCCACTAGGGCAAGGATTGTTTACCCCACTTACCCCTTGCCATAAATTATCGTTTTGAGGGCTGCGCCAATCGTAATTACCACTATTAATAGTGATAAAAAGTGCATTCCCTGGAGTATCCGAAGAGGATAATGTTGCGGTAGTTCCATTTACAGCTGAAGCAGTAGT
>DMUD01000033.1 GCA_003476475.1 Cytophagales bacterium
AACGTACCGGTGCTAGCCATACCCGAAAACTATCATTTTGCACCTGTCAAAAAGATAGCCTATGCATCCGACCTTAAAGAGGTGATTGAAGAAGTGAAAGATTTGGTGCCTTTTGCAAAACTCTTCGATGCTTCTATTGATATTTTCCACGTATACCCAAGTTATCCTCAGTGGGTCGACCCTTCAAAAGAAAACTTAGAAAAAATTACTAAAAAATTGGAAACCACATACCATGGCCAAAAATTCCATTTGCATGTGGTGCAAACCTACAAGGAAAACGAAGTAGTGTATGGCATCGAAAAGTTTGTCAAAAGCTTCAAACCAGATATTTTGGCCATGTTTACCGTAAAACGCAACTTTTTCGACAAAATATTCGACGGTAGCCTAACCGAAGAAGTGGCCTGTAGCACTAGCATCCCACTACTTACTCTTAAGAAAGACTAAAAAAGAGAGGTTTTTATTTCAATACCGCCTCCCAAAACTTTAAACTTCTAAACCTTAAAACTTTAATCTCGCAAAGTTGATTCACTCCCCAAAACTCGACGTTCTTGCTTTGGCCGCGCATCCCGACGATGTCGAGATTTCTTGCGCCGGCACTCTTATGTTGCATGCGGCCAAGGGTTATAAAGTGGGAATAGTAGATTTGACAAAAGGCGAAATGGGCACACGCGGCACACCCGAAATACGCAGTAAGGAAGCGGAAGAAGCTTCACAGATTTTGGGGCTAAACGTAAGACACAATATGGGCTTGCCCGATTGTTTTTTTCAGAACGACCCCGAAAGCCAAAAAGCCCTTATAACCCAAATACGTCGTTTTCGTCCCGAAATAGTGCTGTGCAATGCTCCAGACGATCGCCATCCCGACCACGGCAAAGGAGCTGTTCTCGAAATTGATAGCTGTTTTTTTGCTGGATTGCCAAAAGTGGAAACCTGGTGGGAAGGTAAAAAACAAGAGGCTTGGCGTCCCAAACACGTGTATCATTACATGCAAGACCGTTTATTTATCCCCGATTTTGTTTTCGATATTTCGCCTTTTTGGGAAGAAAAACGCAAAGCACTAAAAGCATTCAAAAGCCAGTTTTACGACCCAAACAGCAAAGAACCCGAAACCTACATTTCCACCACTGCCTTTTGGGAGTTTTTGGAAGGACGCGCGCGCGAAATGGGCCACTATATAGGAGCCCCTTTTGGCGAAGGATTTCAAAAAACAAAAATGTTGGGAGTAAAAGATTTCTTCGACCTCATGTAAAGTTCGGTTTTTTGCCTGCCTTTCTATCTTTAATTTTCCCTAATTTGCGAGGCCAAAAATTTTCCCAATGAGTGAAACACTACGACTGGCCATCCAAAAATCGGGCCGACTGAGCGAAGATTCCTTAAATTTGATAAAAGAGTGCGGAATAGACTTCAATAAAAGTGACAACAAACTCACCTCCAAAGCCTTCAATTTTCCCATTGAATTTTTGTTTTTGCGCGACGACGACATTCCGGGCTATGTGGAAGACGCCGTAGCCGACATTGGAATTGTGGGCGAAAACGTTTTGGCCGAAAAAGGCAAAGAAGCCGATGTGGTGGAAAAACTTGGTTTTTCGAAATGCCGCCTTTCTATTGCCGTGCCTAAAGATTTTCCTTACAATGGCATCGCATCGCTCGCCGGAAAAAGCATAGCCACTTCTTACCCAAAAATCTTGGGCGATTATCTGAAAAAAAACAAGGTAAATGCCGAAATACACGAGATAAGCGGTTCGGTAGAAATCGCCCCCAACATAGGGCTTGCCGAGGGCATTTGCGATTTGGTGAGTTCGGGTAGCACCCTCATTAGCAACGGATTGAAAGAAACCGAGGTAATATTGGAGTCTCAAGCCCTGCTTATTGCCAACAAACATCTTTCGAAAGCTAAAAAGTCGCTGGTAGAGCAGTTACTTTTTCGTATAAAATCGGTACAAAGAGCCAAAAATTCGAAATATATCTTATTGAATGCCCCTGCCAATTCGGTCGATACCATTATTGGATTGCTCCCCGGCGTGAAAAGCCCCACCGTGATGCCGTTGGCCCAAGAAGGTTGGGTGTCGCTGCACTCGGTAGTGAAGGAAAACGAGTTTTGGGAAATAGTGGAAAAACTAAAAGCTGCTGGTGCAGAAGGAATTCTGGTCATGCCAATAGAAAAGATTGTCATATAGTTCATAATTGTCCGTTCGTAGTCATTACGCTTTGTCCACAAGAACTAGAAACTAAGAACATTGAACTAAAATGCACATCGTCCGCTACCCCTCCCCTTCCGACTACCCTAGCCTATTGGCTCGTCCGGTAGAAAACCTTGTCGCCATTGAAAGAAAAGTAGAGCCCATATTGGAAGCCGTGCGTACCTTGGGCGATGCTACTCTGCTAGAACTTAGCCACAAATTCGACGGACATAGTTTAGACACGCTAGCCGTATCGGAAGCGGAAATGCAAGAGGCCAGCGCACAGGTCTCCGAGGAATTAAAAAAAGCCATTCAGACGGCTGCCCACAACATTCGTAGTTTTCACCTTAGGCAAAAAGAAGAAAGCCACCCCACGGAAACCATGCCTGGAGTAAGCTGCTGGCGCAAAAGCGTTGGGATTCAAAAAGTTGGCCTTTACATTCCGGGGGGCACCGCCCCTTTGTTTTCT
>DMUD01000167.1 GCA_003476475.1 Cytophagales bacterium
ACCATGTGTAGCTTGTAGCCCCGGTCACCGCCACAACCGAAACAGCTTGATTAATTGCTCCTGCACAAACGGGACTTGTAAAAGTGATTGCTGCTGGGGCTGAAGGCAAACTCGTGATGTTAACTGTCCTTTTTACTTGAGATGATGGTCCATTACAACCTGCTGCCGTGACAAGAATATCGACTGAACCAGAAAAACCATTTGCCCAAGTCATTACACCTGTTGTCGCATTGATACTTCCTGCCGAAGCATTACTTAAAGACCAATTATATCCTGTTGCATTGGTAGCTGTAGTAGAATAGGTAGTAGTGGTAGTGGCATTTGTTAATTGACAGGTGGGTTCTGTACCAGATGAAACTGAAATAGCAGAGGGAGTCCCAACTGAAGGTGAACAACAAGAGGGTATACTGATTGATTTACCAGTTTTACAACTTAAAATAGTAGTTTCATTTGATGTTTGTATCGTGTAGGCATATGTTTGCCCACCACTAATACTCACACCATTTGCAGAATAGGAGTTCGAAGATAATGAACCAATTGAAGCTCCACTTGGGGTTGCAGTTAGTATTACAGTATAACTTCCGGATGTAACTGCCCAATCTGTTGGATTCAATGTTGCGGTTGTATTTATTCCGCCACTTGGATGAGAAATAACTTTTGATACTGTACTGCCTATTTTAACGTTGTTGGCATCCCTCAATTCAGCTGAAAAGCTGCCAGATATTGCAGTAGAATGGGAATAATACCCAATTTTAAATTCAGTAATTGAAGACAAACCAGTTGGAATGGTCAAAGTCGTATTTCCTGCTGCTGTACAACAACCGCTGGATGTTCTATTGTCGGAAGTGGTGACCACATTTACTGAACCAGCAGGTTCTACCCAAATGCTACCACCATTGGTTCCGGCGAAATTGTAAGTAGCACCTATACCTAAAATTGTACCTCCCGATGATGGATTGGAAGAATACCACTTATAATTACCAGAAGTACTTCCTGAACCTGTTAAAACTTTTGGACAACTTGCTGAAACTGTTGCATCGGCATTTTGAAAAGGAACAGTGGTAGTAGGAAACTCCATATTAATGTTTCTACCACACGCATCTGTTACAGAAACCACAGTTCTATGTGCACCTAAACCTGTATATGTATGTGTTATTGGGTTACCAGTTGCTGTGGCATCGGGCGTTGTACCTGTATTTCCTGGTAAGAAAAACCTCCAATTTACAGCACCCACAATAGTTCCGTTCAGATTTACCTGTAATTTGGTAGGAGTATTTACACAAGGACTAGCTTGGGAGGAACTCACCCCCTCGATATCCAAAGAAACCTTGTTTGCAACAAGAGACGTAATAAAGGACGGAAGACCCATACCCAATTGAGCATTGGTAGTTTCTACATATTTTTGAGTAAAGCCTCCTCCATTCTCAGGATCTTTCACAACACCAATCCAGTCAGTTCTAGGGGTACCAAACCATGAACTGAAACTTGCTGCATATATTTGTCCGTCTGGTCCCATTTGCAGGCATCCACCCCTTATATTGCCATATGGGTTTCCAATTTGAGTAGCCGAGCCCAATGTACTTCCCGTAACTCCTCCTGGTGTCACTGGTATTTTGTAAACAGTTGGGGTTTGAGTAAAAGTACCACTGCACACATATACCCATTTCCCATTTTTTGAAAATTCTACTCCATATGCTTCGGGTATGTTTACGGAATTTCGGTTGGTAATTGCAGCAGTTCTAGTATCAAAATCAAAAAGATAAGTACTCCCGCCGAAATTGTATACAAATTGGTTATAACAAGCATTGGCCTTAAAAAATGCAGTAACGTCACTACACTCCCCATTTACAACCACCCCTGCAGAAACCTTCTTAACATAGGTTATTCCCGCAAAAGAAACCGAGTATATTATAAAATTATTCGAATTCCATTCGTGATGTACAAGCCAAAAATCTCCTGTCAAATTGCCCGCAATGTCTGTTCTGGGTAAAACCATTTGTCCTTGAGTAATGCCATTTCCATTATCTGACAAATAAGTAGTTGCTCCGATTGTGATGTTGTTACCTGTGGTTCCAGAAACCGTAATAGTTTGATATGCGGCAGGATTGGCTGAAGAACAACCAGTGTAAGAAATAGAAGATAAATAATAATCTGTTGTAGAGCCTGGCCTGGGAATAATTAAGGCACCTTGGGCAACACTGAAAGCATTAAATGTATAGGGCAATGCACCTCTGATTTGTCGGTCTGCGGAATATATGTCTTTACCATTTGTGCCAAAAAGAAATTTACCACTGGCATCTGAAATTGAAGCTGCTGACTCCATGATGTTTGTATTACCATCAACAGGTGTCATGCCTTTTAAGAGAGTGGGTGGGGATGTGTTGAAATCTAAACCAATATTGTCGCCAAAATACCACACATTGGCTTGTCCTTGGCCAAATAGTTCAATGAAGATTGAAGAACAAAAAAGAAATATAAGACTTATTTGCTTTGGGATTATTTTTTTCATCAAATGCGACAGCATAAATTTTAAAACTTTAAAACAGCAAAATTAAGGTAATCACCCTCTATATCTATTTACAAAGAAAAAAGTAACTGAACAATACCATTTTCCGGAAAAAGAATTATTGAGGATAAATAAAGACATTTGAAAACTGAAATTTGAAAGATAATGCTTAATACAAGAACAATCCTATTTTAGTACAATCATAGTTGGGTTTAAAATTACACAAGAAATAACAAATTGTAAAATTCAGCGCTTTCTCTTGTCCATTTATAATTAAAATCCGTAATCGGGAT
>DMUD01000200.1:0-573 GCA_003476475.1 Cytophagales bacterium
ATTTATCAATTCTAGCTTGGCATCGGTTGGGCCAAAAAGCACCACTTGGTCGTAACCCTTTATTACCTCGCCTATTTTTTCATAAAAAGTAGCCTGCTCGCCTTGTTCTTTGTGGTGCATGATAAACTCACTACGATGCAACACTTCGCTTTTCCTTTTGGGCGTGAAGGAAGAATATAAAATTTCTTTTTCTTCGGGTTGCCCATTGTATTCAATAATGTGGGCGCGCGAATGATCCATCCAAATACCCAATCTCTTTTTCGTTTCCATCTGTAGTTTATTTTGCCCCAAAAATGCAGAATATGGCAATCTGTGCTTTATATTCTGTTTTCTATAAATTGCATCTTTTACATTTGACCACTGTATCGTTCAGAACACGTTTATACATAAATTTAAATTCACCTATTATGAAAATGATTTTTACTTCTCTCCTCCTTTCCATTTCCTTCATTGCGGCTAAAGGACAGACGGCACCCTACTCGGGCAGCATATCGGGTTTGTGGACCGACAGCAATTCGGCGAGTTTTCAAAACTGCTATCTAATAGTTTCTGAAAAAGACGGAGAAATGTTCA
>DMUD01000200.1:793-2224 GCA_003476475.1 Cytophagales bacterium
CGGAGAAATGTTCACCTGCCATTACCTAGAATTCAACGGAAAACCAATGGTGGAACATGGAATTGGGAAACGCAACGGCAACCAACTAACAATAGACGTCACAGTGACCTTGCCCATACCGGGTTGGGCTACCCACGGAAGCCATTTTTTACGCATTTCGGACGATGGCCAAACACTATACGGAGAGTACCAAGACGGCAAAGGCAACCGCGGGCCGCTGGTATTCAAAAGAAAATAGCCCTTTAAAATAGGTCGCTTACAAAAACAAACCAGCTTAATGAGGAAGAAGCACAAATGAAGACCGAAAAAACTCTTTGATCAACTCCATTTCTTCTTTCAAAGCGTAAGAAGCATAACACAATAGCAAGCCCCAAAGAATAGAGCTAACGAACATGTAGAAAAATATTTTTTTCTTCTCTACGCCAAAACCCGTGGCCACAAGCGTACCCACAGGCGGCGTAAGCAAGGGCGGCGTAAGCAAAGCCAACCCCAAAAGCCCATATTTTTTCCAAATAGAGACAATTCGTCTGTTGGTGGGGGTGAATTTTTTACGGTTTTTAGAATAAAACCACTTGACTACAAAGCCTTTGATGCTGTCGCCAAAAAAAGAAAACACCACAACACTCAAGTTCATGCCTACAATACAAGCCCAAAAGGTGCTAAAAAAATGCAGGCCTTCTTCGGCACCCAAAAATGGCGCAAAAAAAAACTTGAACATGCTTAAAGCCATTACTGAAAATAAATCTGCGAGCGACTCAATCATTTTTTAGCTATCCAAAATCGAGAATAATTTAAACCAACCAAATAAATACAAAATCAAGAAACAATTGGTGCCAAAAATTCGCGAAGCTGTTTAAATGCGAGGCTTCGATGGCTTATCTGGTTCTTCTCCTGCATCGTCATTTCGGCCAATGTTTGGGTAAAGCCCTTGGGTATAAATATAGGATCATAGCCAAAGCCATGGCTACCTTTGGGTTTCCCTAAAATTTCACCTTCCAATATTCCTTCAAACACTTCTTTACGACCGTTTAGAATCAAGGTAATGACCGTTCGAAACCTTGCTTTTCTATTTTTACAGTTGTGCAAGTTTTCCAAGACCAATCGCATATTGGCCTCGGCATTTTTTTCCTTGCCGGCATACATGGCCGAAAACACCCCAGGAGCCCCATGCAAGGCTTCAATTTCCAAACCGGTATCGTCGGCAAAACAATCTATGTTGTAATTTTCAAAAAGATAATCGGCCTTTTGCGCCGAATTTCCTTCTAAGGTATGCTGCGTTTCGGGCAATTCCTCCATGCAGCCCAATTCGGCTGGCGTTACCAACGAAACTCCAGCAGGAAGCAAGGCTTGAATTTCCTGCAGCTTGTGACGATTTTGGGTAGCAAAACAAAGATGCATAATAAAGGAACTAAAAACTTGAAACTACGAACT
>DMUD01000200.1:2520-3138 GCA_003476475.1 Cytophagales bacterium
GAACTAAAAACTCTGAACTCTAAACTACGAACTCTGAACTCTAAACTATTAATCTCACTCCCAAATAGGATAATATTCCAGTTGTACCTCCTGACGGAAGAAAATATTGGTCGATTCTACAAAAGAGCGTGTAAAATCGGACACAAAAAACTTGTCGACTGGCCTGGGTTCCGTGTTCAACAAGCCATGTTTAGTTAAAAGTTTTTTCAAAGCATGGGCCACAATTTGGCTTGAATCAATTACTTGCACTTTGCCCTGATAAAACGTATCAATTTCTTTTTTTATGAGTGGATAATGCGTGCAACCCAAAATCAAGGAGTGGATGCCCTTCAGTTTTTCGGAAGACAGGTATTCATTGACCAAAACCGTTTTGATGGTATTGTTGTAAAATCCTTCCTCTATCATAGGTGCCAGCAATGGAGTGGCCAGAGACTGAAGGTCGATGTGCAAATTGAGCTCATCGACCCGCTTTTTGTAAATATTAGAACTAATGGTGCGACGAGTACCTATGAGCCCTACCCTAGTGCCGTTGTGGTGCGATGCCAAATGCCGAAGGACAGGGTCTATCACGTTCTTAACAATAGGATAACTCCCCACAAAAGCCTCTGCCAGTTACAA
>DMUD01000298.1:0-8073 GCA_003476475.1 Cytophagales bacterium
GTGTTGTCGATGCAGTCGGGAGTCGAGTACAGCATTGGCAAGGGATTTCAAACTTCGCCCAAATTTGTTGGTTTGTCGGCTAACAACTATACCTTGAGTGCAAGGAATACTTTTGACCACACCTGTGTGGCCACAGGTTCTTCGGTAACTATCAATTCGTTGCCCCCATCTCCTTCAGTTCCAACGGTCGATAGCCTTGTGCAGCCCACTTGCGCGGTGCCCAAAGGTAAAATCAAGTTTAAGCCTCAGGTAGGGGCAACCTACAGCCTTGGTATTGGTTTTCAGTATTCGGCCTCTTTTGAAGGTGTTGCTCCAGGTAGCTACATTTTGCGCGTGCGCAGTATCTCTGATACCACCTGCGTGACAATTGGCTCTACTGAGACAATCGATGCGGTTCCAACTAATCCAGTTACCCCTAATTTGGATAGCGTGGTGCAGCCTATTTGCGCGGTACCCAGTGGTAGTATTAGTTTCGTAGCCCAATCGGGTGTTTTGTATAGTGTAGGGGGAGCTTATCAAACATCTACTATTTTCAATGAATTGGCGCCTGGTATGTATAATTTGCAGGTGCGTAAAGTTGCGGATAGTACTTGTATCGCTAAAGGAACTTCGGTAGAAATTGACAAGATTCCTTCATTGCCCAAAACTCCTACCGTTGGAAATGTAGTGCAACCAACTTGTGCTTCACCGAGTGGCAACATCTCTTTTACCGCTCAAACGAATGTGCAATACAGTTTAGGAGCTGGTTATCAGTCATCTCCAACCTTTGTGGGACTATTTCCTGGTAATTATACGCTCAGTGTGCGTAATGTTTCTGATAGTACGTGTATCAATACTTCCGGAAATGCTGTGACCATAGACACAGTACCTTCATTTCCATCCATTCCTCTACTAGATAGTTTGGTCCAAGCCACTTGTGCGGTTCCAACTGGGTCTATTGTGTTTCTAACCCAATCGGCAGTGGAGTATAGCCTTGGTTCTGGCTACCAAGGCTCTGTCCAATTTGCTGGATTAGCTGCTGGTAATTACACGCTTAGTGTTCGCAAAATGTCAGACTATACCTGTGAAAGTTCAGGTGCATCTGTTACTATCCACTCAGCTCCGAATTTGCCATTTGCGCCAACTATCGATAGTCTTATTCAGCCCACCTGTGCGTGGCCTCTTGGAAAAATTATTTTGGAGAGTCAAGCCGATGTGCAATATAGCCTTGGAGCTACATTTCAAGATTCAAGTTCTTTCAACGACCTTGTACCTGACAATTATATCATGCGTGTGCGCAGTGTTATCGATACTACATGCATGACTTATGGAGGTTTAGCAGTGATAAATGCAGTCTCTACCCTCCCGAACATACCAATTACAAGTAATGTAGTCCAGCCTACATGTGCCTTGCCAACTGGTGCCATTGAGTTTGATGCCCAACCGGGGGTTTTGTATAGCGTTGGTTCGGGTTATCAGGTGTCTACAATGTTTGCAGGTCTTTTACCTGCCAATTATACATTGAGTGTGAGAAATATTTCAGACAGTACCTGCGTGACCAATGGTGCAGATGTAACCATTGATGATATACCTAGCTTGCCATCAATACCTGCTCTTGACAATGTGGTACAACCCACCTGTTCTGTACCAACTGGAGTCATTACAATCGCCTCACAAACAGATGTAAGTTACAGCATCGGTTTTGATTATCAATCTTCGTCAGTTTTTGCGGGACTAGTGCCAGGAAGCTATGTAATACGTGTCCGAAATGTTTTGGATACTACTTGTGTAGTCACTGGTTTCTCCCAAACAATCGACACAATTCCTAACCTACCAGCTACCCCTAGTATTGCAAGTGTAGTGCAACCTACTTGCTCATTGCCAAGTGGTTCCATTACGTTTACTTCCCAAACAGGGGTAGAATACAGCATTGGCTTTGGGTATCAAGCTTCCCCAGTGTTTACAGCCCTGCCTTCTGGAAACTATTCACCAAGTTTGCGCAATATTGCCGACAATACCTGTATTGCCAATGCCACTTCAGTTCAAACTATCAATACGGTGCCTGCGGTTCCTACTCTTTTATTAGCTAGTCAAACAGAAGCGCCTAATTGTTTAGTTGGAACTGGTACTATTAAAGTTTCTACCCCAACTGGTTCTAATTTTGAGTACAATATAGACGGTGGTAAGTACCAATCTTTTGCTACATTTTCTAGTGTAGCGCCAGGTAGCCACTCACTATTGGTTCGTTTGAAGGACGATACGACCTGTGTAATTGCCAGCAGTACAGTTGTTAAGGTTGACAAGGCTTTCGATACGCCTACTGCACCTACACTTATCGTTACACAGCCTACTTGCACATTGCCTACAGGTAGTGTTGAGGTTAGTTCCAGTAAAGAAGGTCTTAGTTTTAGTATAAACGGAGTTAATTATGCCAATACATCTGGTATTTTTGATGGATTATCGATTGGTAGTTATATTGTTACTGCAAAGAATGCGGATGGTTGTGTTTCTCCTTCATCTTCTTTTGATGTTAACCCTCCACCAGCTTTGCCTATACAACCTTTGGTTTCTGTTATACAACCTGTGTGTGGTACACCTACTGCTACTTTGACGGTGATTTCGCCAGTTTCGGGGCTAAGTTTTAGTTTCGATAATGGAATAAATTATCAAGCTAGCAATACCAAGACAGGTGTATTGGGCAATGCAACATATCAGGTTTTAGTCAAAGATTCATCAAGTAAGTGTGTGTCTCAAATCACAAGTGCAGTGGTAAATGCAGTGCCTAACTGTCCACCAATGTTGAAGGATACCATAATAACGGTACAAGAAGACAATTCCGTTACGGTTTGTGTGAAAATTGCAGATATCGGTTTGGGGCAAACCTACACAGTTGCATCCTGTGGCAATCCATCTAATGGTTTCACAAATACACCTTCAGTAAATGGTAATCATTTGTGTCTAACCTATACTCCCAACAAGGATTTCAATGGTGTAGATAACTTGTGTATTTCTGTTTGCGACAACGGAGTTCCTTCGCTTTGCGATACTACGCGTATTTCTGTTGTGGTGACCCCTGTAAATGATTCACCTGTTGTAGAAAATGAAGTGTTGGTTATTGAAGAAGACAGCACTTTTTCTGGCAACGTGCTTAATGTAAATGATTTAGACCCAGATGGCACTAATTTACTAGTGAATGTCAATCCCATTTTTGTGCCTACACATGGCACATTTGATATAAAGTCGGATGGAAGCTTTACTTACAGGCCTGCACCCAACTACCATGGAGTAGATATGGCTGTAGTGCTGGTGTGCGATCAAGGAATACCATTGCCACCCTTGTGTAAAAATGATACGATATTTATCACGGTATCGCCTGTCAACGACAGTGCAAATGTTCTAGATAAGAGTATCAGCATACCGCAAGATATGCCTTACACTGGAAGTTTACTTACATCCGATGACTACGACCCTGATGGCACAACTTTAGTAGTAGATCCTAACCCTATTAAGCTACCAAAACATGGAATAATTGTCATAAATTCTGACAGTTCAGGTGTTTATACCTATACTCCCAATCTTGGTTACCTCGGGCCCGATACCGTGATAGTATGGGTGTGCGACCATGGATTCCCATTGCCTGCTATTTGTATGCCTGAAACTTTGTTTATCAATGTTGGGCCTGTCAACCATGTGCCCATTATTGTGAACAACCAATCGGTTATAGAACTATTAGAAGACAGTAAGGCAATCTCGCAGTGTTTCCAGATAAACGACGTGGACGGTTCTAACGGTATTTACACCGTAGCCGATACTGGCAGCGTGAAACATGGTAAAATATCCATAACTCTTACAAACAAACAGCTTTGCGTGAATTATATTCCCAATCTTAATTTTAATGGGAGAGATACTTTAAACATTAGCTTGTTAGATAATGGATTGCCTGTGCTTCCGTTCACCGCAAATATTTATTTTAACGTCAAGCCTGTGTATGACAACCGTGAGAAAGTTATACAAGAAGATATCGCAGACACTATCGGAATGGCCTATGATTTAGCAGGTTATTTCCCCAAATATTCTATTAGCGTTTTGAGTGCACCTTTGGTTTTACCCAAAAATGGTACCATTTCAGTTATAGACAGTAGTACATATTTATATACTCCTAATATTAATTTCAATGGTATAGATACCCTTGTAGTTAGCGTATTTAAAAAAGATCCAGATTTAGCTCTTTTTCCCATATATCCAGTAAATGATACTATTTTTATATTTGTATCGCCTGTCAACGACAAGCCGGTCATCAAAAACGAGTACCATGAAATATTGCAGAACTCTTCTGTGTCTGGCAACTTGTTTAATGGGGATATAGACCCCGACGGCACTAAGTTAGACTTGAATCTGACACCTGTGGTGTCACCAAACAATGGCACTATTCTAGTCAATTCCGATGGTCAATATACCTATACGCCTAAGGAAAATTATTTTGGTGAAGACATGATTGTTTTCAGCATTTGCGACAATGGCTTGCCTTTGCCAGTTGCGTGTGCTTTCGACACCATTTTCATCAAAGTATTGCTACCCAAAATTCACATTCCGGAAGGTTTCTCTCCCAATGGCGACGGTGTCAACGACTACTTTGTCATAAAGGGTATCGAGGCACATCCAAACAATAACTTAGTCATATTCAACCGTTGGGGAAATAAGGTGCATGAGGTAAATCCTTATAAAAATATGTGGGCTGGAAAATCTGATGTAGGACTTAGAGTGGACAGTGAGGAACTTCCAATAGGTTCTTATTTCTATGTACTCGATTTGGGAGATGATTTCGATCCTCCAAGAATTAGAAAGGGAACGGTGTATATTAATAGATAATACCTAACCTACATTAATGCAAAAAATCAATAATGAATAGCTTGAAAAATCTTTCTTTAATTTCTTTTTCAATTCTGTGGTACAGTGGTTTGGTGCAAGCCCAACAAGAGCCCATGTATACCCATTACATGAATAATACTTTGAGTATTAATTCAGGTTATGCGGGTACTAGAGACGTGATTACGGCCACACTTTTGAACAGGTCACAGTGGGTCGGTTTTGAAGGTGCACCTACCACGCAAACTTTTACCATACACGGCCCTATCAAAAGTGAAAAAATAGGGTTGGGTTTTTCTTTTGTACACGATAAGATAGGTCCATCAAACTACACATCGGCAAATATTGACCTTTCGTACATCTTAAACTTGAATTCGAAATCGAAGTTGTCTTTTGGTATGAAAACTGGTGTGAATGCCAAGCAAGCTAATTTGGCTTCCCTAGATTTGGATAATCCCGTTGATGTGGCCTTTCAAAACAACATTAACAGCAAGCTTTTGCCCAATTTTGGTTTTGGAAGTTATTACTATAGGAAGCGTTTTTATTTGGGTGTTTCTATTCCCCGTTTGCTCGAAAATGATTTCAACAACAACAAGACTATAGGCAAAACAGGACTGACTAACGAACAAAGACATTATTTTCTTATTTCGGGAGCCATGTTAAAGCTATCCGAAAATATGGATTTTAAACCCACTACTTTTGTAAAGTTCACCTCCGGGGCACCTCTTGTAGTAGATTTGACGGCTTCTTTTATTTTAAAGAAAAAATTGCTTCTAGGAACCATGTTCAGAACGGGTGATGCAGTGGGGGCTTTGTTGGGGTATGATTTCACCGAGCAGTTTCACATAGGATATTCGTTTGATTGGTCATATGGATTGAAAACAAGTAGGTACAACAACGGCACCCATGAAATAATGCTTTGTTACGACTTTATCATATTCGATAGGGGTAGAATTAGGTCACCAAGATATTTCTAACATCATTTATTGATAACATGAATTTTCGATTTACTATTTTAGTTACATTATTTGTTGTGGTGCAGGTTTCTCTTCTTGCCCAAACATTGAAGCACAAGCAGGCGAATAGAAATTACCGTAATTTTTCGTATTCCAAAGCCATTGACTATTACGAAAAAATTGACCACAAAAGTGTGGAAGTCAAAAGGCAGCTAGCCGAAAGTTATTACATCTCGGGCAATTTGCCCAAAGCGGAGTTTTGGTACGAACAGGTGGCAACTTCGCCCGATGCACATCCTTCCAATTATTACCGCTATGCTTTTATGTTGCGTGCCAACGGAAAATACGATGAAGCGGCAAAATGGATAGAAAAATTTGGCGAAACCCACCCAACCGATTCAAGGTTTGTAGAATTCAAAGCCAATAAACAGCTGGTTGATAAACTAAAAAATGACCAGGGCATATACAAGATTCTTCATTTGGAGGTCAATTCTGATCACCAAGATTTTGCCACCGTATTTTATCAAAATACGATTGTTTTTTCATCTACTAGAGAGAAAGAGGGCGCAATCATCAAAAAGAAAAAATGGAACGGAAACAGCCTCCCTTATTTGGACATATATGAAGCTAAGATTGCAGATGATGGTCAGTTGAAAGATGTGTTGCCATTTGAAGAAGCTGAACATTTGAATAAGAGGTTTCACGAAGGTCCAGTTTCCTTTTCTGAAGATGGCAAGTATATGGTGTACACCCGAAATGCCTATGATGAAAAAGCCAATGACGGCACTGTCAATTTGGAATTATTTTCTACCGAAAAAATAGACAGTGCTTGGGTAAACGAAACGGAGCTATCCTTTAATCACAAAGAATATTCATGTGGCCAGCCTAGCCTTTCTGCCGATGGAAAAACAATGTATTTTACGGCCAATTTTCCTGATTCCTATGGTGGTACCGATATTTACAAATCGGTGAGGCTTTCGGACAACAACTGGAGTAAACCTGAAAATTTGGGCAGCACCATCAATACAGAAGGAAACGAAATGTTCCCTTTTTATCATATAAGCGGCTTATTGTTCTTTGCTTCCGACGGCCACGTAGGTTTGGGTGGTTTGGACTTATTTCTTTCGATCGAAAAACCAACAGGGTTTG
This sequence comes from Cytophagales bacterium, assembly GCA_003476475.1. GTDB lineage: Bacteria > Bacteroidota > Bacteroidia > Cytophagales > UBA9547 > UBA9547. Next base: position 6,951 of record DMUD01000298.1, read on the forward strand.
ACAATGTTCTGAATTTGGGCGCACCACTTAATTCTACGCGCGATGATTTTGCTTTTATTATGAACAAAGAATCGAAAAATGGGTATTTTTCTTCCAATAGGGATGGCGGAAAGGGAGATGATGACATTTACGCTGTTACCCTTTTGAAATATTTTGATATACCTAAAGTTTTGAAAGGAATAGCGAGAAACAAATCCACTGGCAAGGCATTAGCTAATGTAATGGTGCAACTGTCCGATTCAACAGGAAAAGATATTCTAACCTTCAATACTGGCAATGACGGTTCATACATGTTTGATGTTAAAACTGATGAAAAGTATGTCTTGAAGGGATTTAAGTCGCACCACAAAGTTGCGTTCAATACTGTAAGTACTGCTGGTTTCGAGCGCACTATTATTTCTGATTTATTGCTTGAGGACATCAATATATCGATAGTAGAGATGGCAGATGACAAAATGACTCCAAAACCTTTAGAAGGTGTAAAAGTGAAAATTGCCAACAACAAAACAGGTACTTCAGAAACATACAATTCACTAGCTACAGGCGATTTGAAAAAAGTTTTAGAGCAAAATTTGAATGAAGATGCAGATTACACCTTGGTATTTGAGAAAAATGGATATGTGCCTAAAACAGTGAAGTTAAAAAAAGACATGAATACCGAAGGCGAGTATAAGGTGGAAGCTAAAATGGAGAAAATGAATGTAAATGTTGAACTAACTGAAAGTTTGGCCTTGAATCCCATTTATTTCGATTTGAATAGCTCTGTCATTACAGAAGCGGCTAAGGTAGAACTGCAAAAGATTGTAGATTTGATGAAGCAATTTCCCTCTTTGGAAATTGAGTTGGGCTCACATACCGACTGTAGGGAGTCGGTGAAATACAACCAATGGTTGTCCGATAGAAGGGCAAAAGCTTCTGCACTATGGATTGCCAATAGAATTCCCAATCCTAAAAGAATTTATGGCAAAGGATATGGAGAGACAAAATTGGTGAACAACTGCGCTTGCGAGGGAAAACAAATTTCCAAGTGCGACGAGGGTCAACACCAGGCAAATCGAAGAACGGAATTCAGAATTTCCAAGGTTAAATAAACACTTGTTTTTGAAGCATAAAAAAAGCCTAA
>DMUD01000298.1:8402-12395 GCA_003476475.1 Cytophagales bacterium
TTAGGCTTTTTTTATGCTTCAAAGGTAAAAGAGTTATTTTTCTTGTTCCTCTTCTTTGTTTTTTGAACTGCGAAATTGGTAAAAAGCAAAACCAATTCCGGAAGCTATCAAAATCCAAATATTTCCATTTACTGGAATAATAATTTCTCCACCACAATTATTTTGGTAACAAAGCGCATATTCATCAGAGAATGGATCATAATAATCGTCACAATAACAATATGGTGTTTGTGAAAATACGTTGGTAGATACAAAAACTAAAAAAAGTGCTGAGTAAATACGTTTTTTTATATTTTTTTTAATTTCTTTTGTCATTATGTTCAATGTTATTTATCTATAATAAGTCGTTCCAATAGCATTTTTTCTCCCACATAACATCTAACAAAATACATTCCAACAGACAATTTCAAGTTTGATAAATCTGTTAAAGAAAAAAAATTACTATTAACTCCTTTAATGACTTGTTGATATAGCACTTCATTATGCAAATTTAATATTTCTAGACGAATATTGCTTGAATTCAATCCAAAAATATTAACATACAACTGGCCGTTAGAGTTAGGGTTTGGAGAAATAGTCATAAAGCGCTCGTTAGAAAGTAGTGGGCTGTCCATGAGGTAAACCAATGAGTGGTTTTCTTTTACACAGCTATCAAATTTGGCTGAAAATGGGTCCAGTGAGTCGCATGGCGAGATTGGTTGAGAGAAAGAGATATACGATACCCCAAAAATAAAAACGATAAGGGTAAGTATTTTGTGCATGTTTTTTTTAAGTATTAAATCTTGGAATGCATTCAAGACAAATGTCTTGAGTATTTAACGGCCAAATTTAGTTTCAACCGCCCTTTTCAAATTTAGAAAAATCATGTCTTGTTGTCAAACTTTTGAAATAATTTTAATGTATTTTTGGTTTTTTTTCTGAATGGTTTTTAAAAAAAGCGAATTTTTGACCATGCTGGTGCGAAAAATACATATCTTTATTTTTCCAAGTTCATAACTTTTTTTGATCGTCCTAATTGAATTAAAAATTATAAAAACTGGTTTTTTTAATGTAAAATAACAGTAAGCATACTGATGGAGATATTAACTATTGAAAACAAATTAAGAGAATACCAGGAAGACAGAAAGAAATTGTTCACCACTTCTTCTTTCCAAACCCATAGTGTAGTTTTATTGCACATTTTGAGTAAAATAGATAAAAACATACCTGTTTTTTTCATCAACACTGGGTTCCATTTTCCCGAAACTTTAACCTACAGAGATCAAATTGTTGGAGAATTTGGTTTAAACTTGAAAGTGGTGCAATCGGTAATGCCACGTGTCATGCAAAAAAATACCGATGGAAATTTCCTTTTCTCAACCGACCCTGATTTCTGCTGCCACATAAACAAGGTGGAGCCCATGGAACCTATTTTGCAAGAATATGACGTGTGGATAAATGGCGTGCGCGCCGATCAAAGCGAGGTGCGCAAAGAATTCAAGATAGAACAAACAGCCAAATATGGATGCTTGCGTTTTCATCCTATACTGGACTGGGATAAACGTATGATTTATCAGTACATCAAACAGCATCAAATACCTCGTCATCCTTTAGAACAATTTGGTTACAGAAGCATTGGCTGTGAGCCTTGTACGCGTAGACCCGATTTGGAATGGGAGGAAAGGCAAGGTCGCTGGTTTGGCATGAACAAAACCGAATGTGGTTTAAACACCGAGCTGGTGACAAAATGAGGTATTTACTTAATTTTGTAACAAAACGTTAAATTTAAATGTCTTTGAAAATTCTTGTCACGGGTGGTGCAGGCTATGTAGGCGCGGCCTTGGTCGAACAATTGGGCAAGCTTCCCTCGGTTGCTGAAATAAAAGTGTACGACAATCTTTTTTTACCTACTCGAGATTTCTTTTTTAACACTTTCTTGAACAAAGAGAAAGTTAAATTTGTAGAAGGCGATATTCTCGACACCCGAAAGTTGAGCCAATTGGTAAAAAGTGCCGATGTGATCATCCATCTCGCTTCGGTTCATTCGGCGGGTCACGACAATGCTACTTTGCATCTTTTGGAGCAGGTAAATCATTGGGGAACAGCTGAATTGGGCTATGCTGCTGAGGGTTCTGGCGTGAAGAAAATCCTTTTTTTGAGTACTACTGAAGTGTATGGTAGGGGCGAAACCTTGAAAACGGAAAAAAGCGAAACAAATCCTGCAAGTCCTTTTGCCCAAAAAAAGTTGAGGGGCGAAGCACATTTACTTCGTTTGGCAAATGATTTTACTATCAATGTGTTCCGAGTTGGAACAGTAGTAGGACATAGTCATGTAAAAAGTGATAAAGGGGTGGCAAATGCCTTTTTTTACGATGCATTAATCAAAAAAAAGGTAACTATTCACGGCGATGGAAAGCAGTTTAGGCCTTTTGTCAGTTTACGATTTCTCGTATCTTCTTTGGTGAAAAGTGTAGAAAATGAAGTATCAAGCGGTATTTACAACCTTTCACAATCCAATTTGCAGATTTTGGATTTGCTGGAAGAAGTAAAAAATGTGCTGCCTGAAACGGAGTTTATTTTTACCAACCACCATTTGCATTTGCCCAGTTTGTTGGTGTCAAGTGATTTTTCAGACTTGTTTCCCACACAAAAGATGGACATGGCCCATGAGTATGGTGAATATTTAAAACAGGCCAAGATTTAGAAGTTGGTGGCATTATTTACTTTTCAAACAAATAAAGAGGCGTAACTTGCAGCCTCATTTTCTAGCATCATGTGGTCTAAAATCGCAAGATTCGTTATTTATTACCGTATTTATCTGCTGATAGGTACAGCTCTGATTACTGCTGTGATGGGATTCATGGCGCGTGATTTGGAGTTGACCTACGATTTTGTGAAGGTCGTTCCCCAAAATGATGAAGAGCTAATTTATTACCACAATTTCAAGAAGCAGTTTGGCGAAGATGGTAATATTTTGGCGGTGGGCATCGCCGATGATAAAATATTTGAAATTTCTAATTTTCTTAAATTCAAATACTTGGCCGAAGCTTATGCCAAGGTGGAAGGAGTAAAGCAAGTTATCTCCATTCCTACTGTTCAATACATCCAAAAGGATACTTCTAGGAAGAGATTTGTGCTTGCACCCCTTTTTAAACAAAATCCTGCTACACAACAGGAGCTCGATTCTTTGCTCGATGTTTTTCATGGCTTGCACATGTATGAAAATCAACTCTACAACCAGCAGTCGAAAGCAACACTTATAGCCGTTACGATAGACCCCAAGGTGTTGAATTCGGCCAAAAGGATTGAGACGGTCAAGAATATAATGCGGTTGTCTGATGATTTTACTGCCTCCACTTCTATCCAATTGCGTTACGCGGGCTTGCCTTACGTGAGGGCTATTTTGGTTAGTAAAGTCAGGAGCGAGTTTACTTTTTTTCTGTACTTGGCTTTGATTGTAACTACCCTCATTCTGTTGTTTTTCTTCCGCACCTTTTATGCAGTTTCTTTCACCATTCTAACCATTGGCATCACTGTCATTTTTACAATGGGGCTAATGGCCTGTTTTGGTTACAAAATGACCCTGCTTTCGGGTTTGCTACCTTCGCTTATTGTGGTTATCAGCATTCCGAACTGTATCTACATGTTCAATAAATACCACATGGAGTATCGGCGCCATGGCAACAAAGTGAAAGCCGTTAGTCGCATTATTCAAAAAATTGGCTTTCTAACTTTCATGACCAATGCCAATACGGCGGTTGGTTTTATCGTCCTCTATTTTACCGATATCGTCATTATCAAAGAATTTGGGTTGGTTGCGGGTATTGTCAGCTTTGCTACATTCTTCATTACCATTGCTATAGTGCCGCCCATACTTATGTATTTGCCCGAACCCAAGGAAAAACACATGCGCCACTTAGATTTTCAGGTTTTGCGCAAAATCATTGATTTGGTCGAGGTAATCGTATTCAAATCTAGGCCAGCTGTTTACAGCATTATGGTGGTATTGGTACT
>DMUD01000181.1:0-206 GCA_003476475.1 Cytophagales bacterium
TTTCAGGAACACTTGATTTTAAAAGGGTATAGCCCCAACACCATCCGAACCTATACATTGGAATTTGCCCAGTTGCTCTACATTCTCAAAACATTTCGTGTGGACGACCTGCAACCTGACCGTCTCAGGTCATACTTTCTCTTTTGCATCGAAAAGCTGAAGTTGAGCGAAAATCACCTTCACAGCCGTATCAATGCCATCAAGTT
>DMUD01000181.1:549-818 GCA_003476475.1 Cytophagales bacterium
CCTAAAAAGCCAAGCTTGTTGCCCAAAGTATTGGACAAGACAGACGTGAAAAATATGTTGGACGCTACTCAAAATATAAAGCACAAAGTGATGCTAAAACTGTGCTATGGAATGGGTTTGCGAGTGAGCGAGGTAGTGGCACTAAAAATAGCACACATAGACAGCAAACGGATGCAGGTGCTGGTGTCGCAAGCCAAAGGCAAAAAAGACCGATATGTGAATTTGCCCCAATCTGTATTGGACGAATTGCGTGAATATTTCAAATCATC
>DMUD01000181.1:1088-2595 GCA_003476475.1 Cytophagales bacterium
ATTGGACGAATTGCGCGAATATTTCAAATCATACAAGCCAAAGGAATACTTGTTTGAAGGAACCCATGGCGGACAGTACAGCATAAGAAGTGTACAGGCGGTTTTTAAATCGGCCATGCAAAAGGCCAAGATCAACAAAAAAATAGGTATCCACAGCCTAAGGCACAGTTATGCCACCCATTTGATGGAACAAGGTACCAGCATCAATCTGATACAGCAATTACTAGGCCATAATGACATCAAAACTACCCAGATTTATACCCACGTGAGCGATTCCAACATCTCAAACGTGAAAAGCCCCCTGGATTCCTGAAAAGACAATCCTTTCAGCTTATTTGCTACTTTTGCGTTCCTTATTTTTCTGCATGGAGATACTGAACTCGATCATTACGTTTTTCATCAAGAGGCGCTATTCGCAAATAGAGTTTTTTATGAAAAACCCCTTGGAAGCGCAACAATACTGGCTCACGTATTTGGTAAACACGGCCGAAGACACTGCTTTTGGCAAAAAACACGACTTTCGTTCTATACGCACCGAAAGTGACTTTAAGGAACACATTCCCATAAGCACCTACGAGCAACTGAGCCCCTACATAGAACGCTGCATGAAGGGCGAACAAAATGTGCTGTGGCCCACCGAAATAAAGATGTTTTCGAAATCGTCGGGTACTACCAACGACCGCAGCAAATACATTCCCGTGACGGAAGAATCGCTGGAAGAATGCCACTACAAGGGCGGCAAAGACATGATGTGCCTGTATGTGGAAAACCGTCCCGAAACCACCATTTTTTCGGGCAAGGGGCTTTCGATAGGGGGTAGCTACCAGCCCAATCCGCTAAACCCCGACTCGGATTCGTACTGTGGCGATGTGTCGGCGCTTATCATCAAAAATTTGCCCTATTGGGCGCAGTTTATCCGTACGCCCGATGTGAAAATAGCCTTGATGGACCAATGGGAGGAAAAACTGGAAATGATGGCGCAAAACACCATGCTGGAAAATGTGACCAGTTTGCACGGCGTGCCCACCTGGACTATCTTCCTGATGAAAAGGGTGTTGGAAAAAACAGGTAAGCAAAACATTTTGGACGTGTGGCCCAATTTGGAAGTGTTTGTGCATGGGGGAGTGGCTTTTGGGCCTTACCGCGATTTGTTCAAAACACTGGTGCCTACCAAAAAGATGAACTACATGGAAGTGTACAATGCTTCCGAAGGGTTTTTTGGTATACAAGACCGGCTAGGCCACGACGACATGCTGCTTATGCTCGACTATGGCATTTATTACGAGTTTCTGCCCTTGGACGAACTGGGTACCGAGCACCCTCATACGCTTTCGCTCGAACAAGTAGAACTGCACAAACCCTATGCTTTGATTATTAGCACCAATGCAGGTTTGTGGCGCTATATGATAGGCGATACCATAAAATTTACTTCATTAAATCCGTTCCGAATCAAGATTGTAGGACGCACCAAGCATTTTATCAATGCTTTTGGCGAAGAAGTGATGGT
>DMUD01000181.1:2894-3096 GCA_003476475.1 Cytophagales bacterium
TTATCAATGCTTTTGGCGAAGAACTGATGGTGGAAAATGCCGAAACGGCGATTGCTTATGCGGCGCATAAAACGCAGGCCATTATGGCCAATTTTACGGCTGGGCCAAAGTTTATCGGAACCGAAAACAGGGGTTCGCACGAATGGATAGTGGAATTTGAAAAGGAGCCACACCATTTGAACCAGTTTGTAGAATTGCTCGA
>DMUD01000266.1:0-2604 GCA_003476475.1 Cytophagales bacterium
TAGGTGAAGAAGTTTTCAATCATTGACCATAATCATATTTGGCTATAGCACATTAAGGTCTAAATTTGCTTTTCGAATTTTAACAACGTTCCGTTTGCGCATTCTTCAGTTGCTTTTTTTAGTCTATTGGCTGGGTTCTTTCCCCCTTTTTGCCCAAATAGTGGACGATACCACCCGTGAAGTATATGGCCGACACTCTACCCGCTATTTTTTGCAAGAAGATGTCTATGGCAATAATCCCGAAACCCGAAAATTAGATACCAGCTTACACTATCAGCATTATTACAACTATCAGTACCAAAAGGGAGTGCCACACCAATATTTGGGCAATTTGGGCACTGCCATGAAGCCCATCTACTACAAAGCTCCAGAAGAAATAGGGTATAGATTGGGTTTCGAGGCTTTTCATCCTTACCTGAACAAAGCACAAAACCAACGCTATTTCGATACCAAATCGCCTTACACCGAACTTAGGTATGTGCAAGGCAGCACCGGCGAACAGCGTTTATTTTTACTCTTCAGCAGAAATGTGAATAAATATTGGAATTTGGGCGCATCCTACAACCGCTTCACCTCCACCAAACAGTTTGCCGTGGTGGCCAACCGCGATTTCCAAACCGACCATCACCAAATCAACGCCTTTACTTCTGTCAAAACCAAGCAAGACAAATACAAACTTTTGCTCAATTTCAACTACATGCAACATTGGGTCTATGAAAGTGGGGGCATCAAAACCCGCCCAAATGAGGGGGGAGTTGTGGATTCGGGATTGTATTTGTATAAGTACGCGAGCGTGAGACTTTTCAGGTCAAATGTCGATGCTGCCCGTAATTATTACAAAACCACCCAGTTGCACCTGTACCACCAGTTCAATCCATTGGATAGTGGCAACAGAGCCTTGCAATTTTTTCACGAGGCCGACTGGAGAAAAGAAAACCAGTATTTCCGCGACAACAATATGCGCACCGATTCGGCGTATGCTACCTACTATCGTGAAGTAAATTTCAACGATTCTCTCAAGTCTTTTTACCAATTCCGTTACGAATTGCTGCAAAACAAGCTAGGGCTGAAAGGAGATTTAGGTCGTTTTTTCTATGCTGTGTATTACAAAACCCGCACCTATTCATTGGCCGATACGAGTCAAGACCCTACTACAGCGGGAAAATCGAAACTTTGGTTCAACGATGCTTTTGCGGGTGGCGATTTAGCATATCGTTTTCGCGACGATTTTCAGATTTCGCTAAGCGGACAAGGATTGGTATCGTTTAAAACAACTCGGCATTCCGATGCCCTGTATTACAAGTCGCATGGCGATTATCAGCTAAATGCAGCTTTGAGGTACAAAAAGTTAAGTGCCGAATTTGGACAATCGCGCATTTCGCCCAGCATGATGCAAACACGAATGGTGTACAACCTGGCCAATTGGGCCTTTTTGAAAGATTCTTTGAAAGCCACCGAAAGTCAGAATGCGGCATTGACTTACCTACACAGCCATGGGAACCGCTATTTTAAACTAGGCTTGGCTTACCAAAGGATAGATCATTTGGTGTATTTTAAAAGAATGTTGAATGGCCCCGATTCCTTGAAAATAAGGCCTACACAGGACAAAAGTTACATGGATTACGTGCAACCTACCCTCGGTTTCCGTACCAACTGGCGCTGGTTGTATTTTGAAAACGAATTGATTTTGACCCATGTTTTTACCGATAGTGAAGTGGTGCACATGCCACGTTGGTTTGCCATGCCTAAACTTTTTTTCCAATATTATTTGTTCAAAAAGGCCACTCAAGTTCAAACTGGCGTAGAAATGTTTTTGAAAGCCAATTATTATGCCGATGATTATGCACCCCAGCTGAATCAATATTATTGGCAAAACAGTTATGTGGTGAAGACTTTTCCCATTACCCACGTGTTTTTGAACTTGCAAGTGAGCAGGGCTACCATTTTTTTGAAAGTGACCAATGTGTTTGGCGGCCAACTTGAACAGACTGGCTATTTGGAAACCCCCTATTATGCCGGTATGAAGCGTTCATTTCAGTTTGGTGTAATGTGGCGCGCCTTCGATTAGGGACAAGCCCCTAATTGTACAATCTCAATACGACGTAAACTTGCTTCATTCAATATCTTAACTTGATATGGCGACAGTTTGATTTTCAAAACCAAATTAGGTAAGGACTTTGTTTATTTTTTCAATATTTTTTATTTATTTGCTCGACTTTAGTTTCGATGTGTCCATTTTGTCATTTATAATAAACTATTTTCGTTTATGAAGTTACTTGTAAACAAGTTAAGGATTGTTTTATCCTTCTTCTTTTGTACACTTTCGATTTCTGTTTTTGCTCAAAAGGAAGCCTATAATTGGGTGTTGGGAAGTAATGTAAAACTAGATTTTAATACTTTTCCCCCTACTTTCTCTCCACTTAAGTTTGGAAATGCCAAAACTCCAAATATTGCCTACAACGTAGAGTCCTCTACAGCGGTTTCGGATGCTGCAGGTCAGTTGCTTTTTTACACTACAGGTCAATATTTGTACAATGGTTGGACAGACGCTATTGTAGATTCCACTCTAGCCACTAGTCTCGATGCCTCTCAGGGCAACGTGGT
>DMUD01000266.1:2988-5320 GCA_003476475.1 Cytophagales bacterium
AGCAACTTGTCGCCTTACAATTGTACGGGTGTAGTGCAATGGGGAAGCAATAGGGGCTCTAACTATTATGTGGTAACAGTGAATAAAACAACCAAAACAATAAATGTAAGTGCCAAAACCAATATTATTTCCACAAATGTTATAGAAGGTCAAACTGCATGTCCAACAAACATCGATGGTGTATTTTGGTATGTGATTCATGAAGTATCAAATAATCGTTTTAAAGTTTACAAAGTTGATACGCGTATTGCAACACCTACTGTCACGTTCGATCATAATGTAGACATAGGTACGGCTTTTGGAGGTTGTTCTTATATAAACTTAAAGTTCAATAGTTGTTACACACAATTGGCAGTTGCTTTTCCTGGATCTAAAGACAATGTAACAGTTTATGATTTCAACACCACTACAGGAGATATTTCAAAACCTCAATTTTTCTCTATTCCAGGGGCTTATGGGCTTGAGTTTTCTAATCGGGATGTTTCTGGAAAAAGTTATTTTTACGTAGCCCAAAATGAAGTACCCGCGCCAAAAATCTACAGAGGTGCAGTATCGGCCACTGGTGTGGTCTCCATCCCAACTGTTTTTGCTAGTTTGGGGACCAATCCAGACGATGGAATTGACAAAACAGGTCACTTACAATTGGCTCCTGACAATAATATATATGTGGCTGACAAGATTAATTATAACTGGGCAGTAAGTGGTAGTGATCAATTTTTAGGTGCAATTTTGAATCCTGAATCGGATGGCGCCTCTTTTAATCCCCAATATATCAGAATCAGTGACCCTACTGGGGGCTTTCAGCGCTTGCACGTGGGTATGGGCTTGCCTAACTTTTTAAAATCATTGGTTACCGATAACGAAAATGTATTCATTTCAGGTGTTTCTGCCGATGAATTGGGTTATTGTTTGGGTGACACTAAGAATATGAATTTTGTTTCAGATGGAGTGGTTATTGATAAGCCAGACTGGACAATTACAGATCCAAACAACAACGTAGTAAGAACAGCGATTGACTCTAATATTGTAAAATTTACCTTTAGTGTGGCAGGCACTTACACTCTCAATCTTGATTATGCTTTACAATGTACTGGAAATAAAACATTGACAAAAAGAATACTAGTAAATCCTAGGGTGGTACCCGACTTTACTTTCAACTGTACAGGGAGTCCTACCCCGATAGCTATCACTGGTACAGCTGGAATAGGAGGTAATCCAGCCAATTATGTTTACTATAACAACACTACAGGTGCTTATTTAGGAAGGGGTTCTACTCTCACTTATAATGGCTCAGTTCCAGTCAATATCAGAGTCGATGACATAACACCAAGAAATGAAGGAGGGCCATTTTCTCTGAGCAACAGCGAACCTATGAATTGGGATGTGGGCCACACGCCTAAGTCAACCAGCTTTGACGCATTAACAGATGTGTGGATTAGGACTGTGGTTGTACTTCCTGCTAACTGGCCAGTGTCCGGGTCTTACAATGGTCAAACCGTCAAATTTGTCATAAAAAATTCTTCAGGTGTTCAGGTCGGGTCTACAATTACGTATACATTCCCTTCTACAGCCACTTCCCATACTATTCCAGTGTATCAAGTAATACCCAAGGGCAACAATTACACTTTCGAGATAGATCCCACTTCTAGTTGGAATAAATTCCGTACTGGTAACAAACCACTTAGTCCTGTTACCCTTGGCGGAATTTTCAGTTACAAAGGCAATTTGCTTACGTCTGTACCTGATGCATCTCAAGAAGGATCTGGTTTTGTATCCTCTTTTGAGGTAGCTCTTCCTTATTTTTGTGGTAGTCCAAAAGTAAATACGGTAGCTTGCTGTGTACAGAACACACCTAGCATTTCAATAGGTGGTAGTACAACGATATGCGAAGGTACTTCCTTAACCTTTACCGCAAATCCAAATGGTGCCGCTGACCCTGTGTTGTATGAGTGGTACAAAAACGGAATTGTGATACCAGGCCAAACTTCAAAGCTTCTTACCTTCGCCAATCCCATCATGGCCGATTCTGGCAGTTATTCAGTTAAAGTAAAGTCGTCTGGAAGTTGCACAGCAGCTTCTGCAGCTTCCAATGTCATCAGTATTTCGGTAATAGGTTTGCCCCTTTCTACCCTTACGGTAAAAGGGAGCACAGTTTGTTCGAACAGTGCCAACGCCACGGTTACGGTATCCAACACCCAGAAGGACGTGACCTATCAAGCCCTATTGGGCACCACGGCCATCGGGAATCCCGTAAAAAGCGGTAGCAACGGCAGTACCGTGACGCTGAGACTCCCCAATTCAGGCCTCAGAACAGGATTGAATATCTTGAATT
>DMUD01000262.1 GCA_003476475.1 Cytophagales bacterium
TAATTGATTTTCTTTCAATACTTTCAAATCTTGCAAGTCTTCAGCACGATAGCCTTTTTCAAAGTCTTTTTCGTTTTCGGCCAATTTGTACAACGCTTTCAGTAGATTTTCTTCCGATATCTGTTTGCGGTTACGTTTTTGCAAAAGCCACCGGTGCACGATTCCTTTTTGTGGTGCAAATATGAAAGAGGCAAACGCAATACCCGATAATATTAGAACCATCCAAGGTCCTGTGGCCATGCCTGGCGCTGTAAAGGAAATGAAAGCGCCCGCCACACCCGAAAAAGCAGAAAAAATTGCGGCCAGTGCAAGCATTAGTTTCAGATTGTTGGTCCAAAATCGGGCGGCAGAGGCAGGGGTAATGAGCATGGCCGCCATCAATATGACCCCTACTGCCTGAATGCCTACTACCACTGCTAGTACAGTCAAGGTGGAAAGCAGCGTTTCCAAAAAGCGGATGGGCATACCAGACGTTTGAGCAAAGTTTTTGTCGAAAGTGAGCAAGGTTAATTCCTTGAAAAAAAGGTAAAGAAGTACGATAAGGCAAATTCCAAAAAATCCAAAAATTTGTACATCTTCTCCTACAAGAGATGCCGCTTTGCCAAAAAGAAATTTGTCCAATCCTGTTTGGTTGGCCATGTTGGTGTGCTGTATGGCAGTGAGCAAGAAAATGCCCAATCCGAAAAAAACCGACAAGACCAAAGCAAGGGCAGTATCTTCCTTTATTTTAGAATTTTTTACAATATAATCGACACCCACAATGGAAAGCCAGCCAGTAGAAAATGCTCCTGTAAGTAAAATAAGAGGGTTTTTACTGTCAAAAAGTAAAAAAGCCACACAAATGCCGGGCAGAATGGAATGTGATACCACATCGCCAGTGAGCGTACGTTTTCGCAAGAAAGTAAAGCAACCCACCAGCGAAGAACTGATGGCCAACAGCACCGTGCCGGCCGTTACGAAACGTATGTTGGCATCGGCAAAACTGAAAAATTCGATGAATTTATCCATTTGAATGGGTGCAAAAAGCTTTTAAAAATAGCAAATTTTTCACTTTTTAGTCTAATCTGAACCGAAGGTAATGCACTACTTCCCCCTTTTGTATGAAATGATTTTCATAAAATGTCCTTGCGCCAAAATGCGCGTCTTTCATTTCCGATTCGTAAAAAGAGGTAGTTTGAAATAAGATTTTCCCTCCCAATTTCTGCACTGTATCCAATGTGTAATGGTACAGGGGGGCATTATCGGTTTTTAGGTGAAGCAAGCCGCTGGGTTTTAAAAATTTTTGGTAGAGCCTCAGAAATCTTTCGTTTGTGAGTCGATATTGTGCTTGTTTAGGCTGTGGGTCGGGAAATACGAGGTAAATTTCATCTACCTCGCCTTCGGCAAAAAACTCTTCCATATATCGAATCGATGTACGCAGAAATGCGGCATTGCCCAAACTAGCGGCCAAGGCTTCTTGGCTCCCTTTCCATATACGAGCACCTTTTATATCCACCCCAATAAAATTGCGTTGTGGAATATTTTTGGCAAAAGCAATGGTCAGTTCTCCTTGGCCGCAAGCCAGTTCTAATGTGATGGGAAAATTGTTTTTAAAATATACTTCGTTCCACCTCCCTTTGATGGTGGTGTAAAGTTCCTTGCCTTGTTCTATTACATTAAAAGCCTGAGCGTTTTGCTGAAATCGAAACAGTTTTTTCTTTGCCACTGAAAAATATATTGGTTGTGTTAAGTTGTTGAATTGTAAAGTTTTGGACCAATAAACCCATTAGCCTTTATTTTCAAAACTTCATTAAAGTCGCAATATAACTTACTGCAAATCTTATTCTTAAATATTTTTTGTTTAATTTTGTGTTTTAAAGTCTGCCTAAAGGCTAAAGATATCAAAGAATCACGTGTATTTTGATGGCTTAGTCAACAGGCACTAAACATCTAAAATACTATGATAATCACCACTTTTGCGGAGCTATCTGTCTCTGACAACATTAAACAAGCCCTTACTGAAATGGGCTTTAAAGACCCTTCGCCTATTCAAGCACAAGCGATACCTGCCATATTGGAAGGTCGTGACGTGATAGGCCAGGCTCAAACTGGTACCGGAAAAACAGCCGCATTCGGTATCCCAATCATCGATTCCATCGACCCAGATTTTCGTAAGGCACAGGCTATTGTATTATGCCCCACGCGCGAGCTAGCCGAACAGGTAATGGGCGAATTGAAGAAAATTGCCAAATTTTCTAAAGGTGTGGGCATTACAGCCATATATGGTGGGCAGTCTTACGACCGCCAAATCAAAGCATTGAAAGACGGTGTACAAATAGTAGTGGGCACGCCTGGTCGTGTCATAGACCACATAGATCGTGGTACTTTGAAACTTGAAAACATCAAAATGTTTGTTTTGGACGAAGCAGATGAAATGTTGAACATGGGTTTCCGCGACGATATCGAAACCATACTTTCGGAAGCCACTTTTGAAGGAAGACAAACAGTTTTGTTTTCGGCTACTATGCCAAAACCAATTCAAGACATCGCAAGACGGTTTCAAAAAGATCCTTTGATGGTGAAAGTGACGCGTGAGGAGCTCACTATCAATACCATCACTCAAAAATATTTTGAAGTAAAAGAGGATTATAAGACTGAAGCCATCACAAGGCTCATCACGGCCAATGCTTTTGCTAATGTCATTGTGTTTTGCAATACAAAGGTAAAAGTGGACAACTTGGTAGACGAGTTGAACCAAAAAGGAGTATTGGCCGAAGGTTTGCATGGCGACATGCAGCAAGCGGCACGTAACAATGTGATGAAGAAATTCAAAGAAAAACGTGTGCAAGTATTAGTGGCTACCGATGTGGCAGCCCGTGGTATAGACGTGGACAATTTGGAGGCGGTCATC
>DMUD01000037.1 GCA_003476475.1 Cytophagales bacterium
GCAGATTTTGACAATCTCCACGTCAAAACCCAAACCCTTGCTAAGTATTTCATAGATACCGTGCCCTACTACTCCGTAGCCAAAAAGTCCGATTTTTAGTTTTTTGCTCATGCCAATCCTAATAAATTCAATTGTTTGATAACGTTTGTTTGTACTTCTGATTTTTGGAATAAAAGTCTCTGAACAATTCCGAAATCACTTTTGCCTCGGTTAAAAACCCATCATGTCCATAGAAAGAATCTATTTCTTGGTAATCGGCTCCTTTAATATGTTTTGCCAGAAACTTTTGTTCCTGAACGGGAAACAGAATATCGCTGCTAATGCCAATGATGAGCGTTTTGGCGATGATAGAGGCCAATGCCTTTTCGGCACCTCCCCGTCCGCGCCCTATATGGTGCGAATCCAAAGCCTTGGTCAGGTAGTAATAGGCATGACAATTGAATCGGTTCACCAATTTGTTTCCTTGATGAATTTGATAGGTGCTGGCGCGGTAATGGTCTATTTTTTCGATGTCGGTTTCAGACTGTGTTTTTTGATAGGCTTCAAAATTTCGATATGACAAAAACGCAATGGCGCGCGCGGCTTTCAAGCCTTCCCTTCCCGCATTTTCGTCTTGCATGGCCCAAGTAGGGTCGGCCGCTATGGCCATGCGCTGTGTCTCGTTCAATGCGATGCCCCATGGCGAATGAAAAGCATTGGTAGCCAACAAGATAAGATGTTCGAAACGTTGGGGTTCCATCACGGCCCACTCCAAGGCTTGTTGTCCGCCCAAAGACCCCCCCACTAATGAATGAATGCGAGTAATGCCCAAATGGTTGGACAATAGTATGTGAGCCTTTACCATATCACGAATGGTGACCATTGGAAAATCCAAAAAATATTGTCTTTTGGATACAGGATTTATATCAAGAGGCCCCGAACTACCATAGCAAGAACCCAATATGGTGGCGCACACTATGAAATGCTTTTCAGGGTCGAAAACCTGCTTTTCGCCTACCACACCTTCCCACCAAGAAGCGACATCGGAATTGGCAGTGAGTGCGTGGCATATCCACACCACGTTATTTTTGTCGGGTTGATAGTTTCCCCAAGTAGCGTATTGAATTTGAACAGAGGGCAAAACTGCCCCCGATTCCAATTCAAAAGCATTATTGTATTTAAAAATATGGTGATTCAACGATTGATTTTTTTGTAAAAATAGAAAAAAGAGACTTGCCGAATCGGTTTTATTCAAACCATGTATTTTTAAAGCCTTTGCCTTTAGCTGTTTTTATTTAAAGTGCCAATACAGGTGGATATATTTCTCATGTCAATTAAAAAGCTATTTTTACTCTATAATCATTCCCTATGAAAAATCTCTTTTTTTACATTCTAGCTGTAGTAGTAGTTTTTGCTTGTGTACCCAAAAAAAAGTACGATGAGCTGTTGCGTCAAAAACTCGCTTTAGAGGCCGATAAGGCTGATTGTGAAACCCGATTTGATAGTCTGATGTCGGTAAAAAACCAACTTTTGGCCGACACCGCACGCTTATTCGCAAGTTTGAAAGAGACAGAATCTTTTCTAGGTGCCGAAAAACAAACGGCAACCGATTTGCGCACCGAAATAAAACGCCTAAGCGACAAACTAAGCAGAGAAACGGGACAGCTTACTGGTAATTTGGCAAACAAACAAAAACAATTGGACGAACTGGAAAAAAACTTGTTAGCTGCCAAAAAACAAAACGAGGAACTGGCTGCCAGCCTCGCCGAACGTGAAAAAAAAGTGCAGGAATTACAAAAAATACTGGACGACAAAGACAAAAAAGTAAACGAACTGAAAAACAAAATAGCCAGTGCTCTCCTCAATTTTAAGGACAATGATTTGACCGTTACCATCAAAAATGGCAAAGTATATGTTTCGTTAGCCGAACAACTATTATTCAAGTCGGCGAGCACTACGGTTGACAAAAAAGGGGCGGATGCTCTTAAAAAATTGGCCGGAGTATTGAAAGATCAAGCCGATGTGAATGTAACGGTAGAAGGACACACCGACGATATTCCCTTGCAAAAAGGGTACATGGGCATGAACGACAACTGGGATTTGAGTGTGTTGCGCGCCACCAGTATCGTTAGAATCCTAACTTCTGAAGGGGTTCAACCTCAAAAACTATCGCCAAGCGGCAAAGGGGAATTTTCGCCCGTTGCACTTGAAAAAAACGAGTCGGCGCGCCAAAAAAATCGCCGTACCGAAATCATCATCACGCCAAAACTTGATGAAATTTTCAAAATTTTAGAATCGAACTAAATACTTGGGGAATACATGATTTTGCCATTCTCCCAACTAAAATTGTTGATAAGGCTCGAAAAGCTTGTACATGTTTTTATTTTCTTGAATTTGGTGGCCTATGCACTACATACAGTGCATGAATTGGAAGACTATCATTTTCCATTAGAAATATTTGAAACTATTTCGTTGGTTGTCTTCAGCATCGAATATTTTGTAAGATTGTACTTTGCTGTCCTCAAGAAAAAACCCTATTCGTATGTTTTCTCTGTAATGGGAATTGTAGATTTTGTATCTGTGTTTCCCATTCTTTTACCCCATTTTTCGTCGTTAGAATTTGGTTGGGTTAAAATGTTGCGGCTTTTTCGCATTTTCAGAATATTCAAACTCTATCGTTATTACGAACATTTACAAGTAGTTGTAGAAGTTTTCAGACACAAAAAGGAAGACCTTTTGTCAACCTTTTTTTCTATAATGCTCGTGCTGGTATTTTGTTCTAGTATTGCATTTGTTTTTGAACGCGAGGTTCAGCCACACGCTTTTGGAAATATTTTTACTACCTTGTATTGGGGAGTTACCACTGTGACCACTCTCGGTTATGGCGACTTGTACCCAATAACAATTGGTGGCAGAATTATTTCATCCATTTTGGCATTATTAGGCATTGGACTTATTACTATGTCGGCGGGTATTTTGTCGGCGGGCTTCATTGAAGTAAATCAGCATAAAAAAGAATTGTTTAAAAAAAGACGACAACACAAAAGAAGATAAACACGACTAACTACTACGTATATATTCTTAAATTACTATTAAATTTGTTATTAGAAAGCTTAAAAGAAACTTGCCATGAGTGAAAAACATCGCTACACGGAAGAAGAACTACATGAGTTCGAACTTCTTTTGAAAGAAAAGATTGAAAAGGCGCGCAAAGAACTTGATTATATAAAGGAAAGCCTTACAAGAAAAAACTCTCAAGGTACCGATGGTACTTCGGGTAGTGTAAAAGTATTGGAAGACGGTGCCGACACTGCCGAAAAAGAAAGCCTAAACCAGTTGGCAGTACGCCAACAAAAATTTATTTCGAACATGGAGGCGGCCTTGATTCGCATTAAAAACGGTACTTACGGTGTTTGTACAGATACTGGCAAACTTATACCAAAAGAGCGATTAAGGGCCGTGCCACACACTACCCAAACCGTAGAAGCCAAAAACGCAAGAAAATAACTACATGTATTTGTCAATAAAAAAGGTTAAGATTTTCTCTTAACCTTTTTTATTTCTTGGCTTTTACCCAATCAATCCCATTTCAACCAAGTCTTGAATATCTAATATTCCTGAAGGCATATTGTTTTCAAGTACTAGAATATTGTCAATTTTTTCTTTCTTAAAAGTATTTACAGCATCGTACAGTAGGGCATCGGACGAAATGGTAATGGGGGTTTTATAGCTGAAATCACCCATTTTTTTATCCATCGTGCTTTTGCCTACTTCTTTCAACTGGCGGCGTATGTCGCCGTCGGTAAATACGCCTTTCAAATTGCCACTGGCATCCAATACTGAAACAGCGCCCAACTTTGAATCGGTCATTTTAACCAATGCGTCCAAAATGGTATCTGATTCTTTAACAGTTGGGTTTTCGGATTTCACCACTTCTTTCACCCGCATAGTCATCAGTTTGGTGTGTTCTACAAACTGGTCGGTACCCACCGTGGTAAAATTATTGGTCGTCAAATTTTTCATCACGCTCCAAGGAATGGTGCAACAATGGGCACCTGCACGTATGGCGGTGCGTACATGTTCGGCGTGGCGTACTGACGAAAACATGATTTTAGAATCCGAACCAAAACGTTCTACCATGTCGATGCACTCTTCTACCAAAGTAAGGGCATCGTGGCCTTGGTCTTGAAAACGACCTACCAATACGCAAATGTAGTCGGCACCGGCACACATGGCCATGTAAGCTTGGTTCAGTGTATAGCACAAGTGTACATTTACTTTGTATCCCTTGTCTTTCAACATTTTACAAGCTGTAACACCTATCAACGAAACAGGTACTTTGAAAAATGTATTGGCAGGGTTTAATCCCAAACCAATGAGGCGATCGGCTTCTTTTACAATTTCTTCGGGGGTATCGCCCAAAGCTTCCACATGCAACCAAGTAACCATTTTGGATAGTTTGAGGATGGCGGCATCTATGTCGGTAATGCCATGACGGTGCATGAAAGTGGGCGTGGTGGTAAGCCCAGTCAAGAAACCTAATTTGTTTGCTTCTTCAATTTCTTTGAAGTCGACAGAGTCTAAGTATAATTCCATTTTTTTATGCGATCAATTTTCTTTGAAAAGGGGATGTTTAGGCACTCGCGGTGCTGCTAGAAAAGCTTTTTACTAGATTGTGAATTTCTATAAGTGGTTTCAAAAATTCTTCGAGATGGTCTATGTAATACTGACTGGCGGCATCACACAATGCCTTTGGGGGGTTCGGATGCGCTTCGACAAATAGCCCATCGACACCGGCACCCACTGCTGCTCTGGCCAAAGTAGGCAAAAATTCACGCGCACCACCATTTGGATCCGAGCTTGGTATGCCATATTTTCTGATAGAATGGGTCACGTCGAATACCACAGGATAGCCCGTTTTGGCCATGTGATAAAAGCTACGAGGGTCTACAATTAAATCGTTGTAACCAAAAGTAAAGCCACGCTCAGTCAAAATAATTTGATCGTTTCCTGCTTCAACCGCTTTTTCGGCAGGTTTGGCCATGTTTTCGGGTGCCAAAAACTGTCCGTGTTTAATGTTGATGACTTTGCCTGTTTTGGCGGCCGCCACCATCAAATCGGTTTGCATGCACAGGTATGCAGGAATTTGAATAATGTCCAATACCTCGCCCGCTTCGCTCATTTGCTCGGGGTAGTGCACATCCGATAAAATAGGCACTTGGAAGGTTTGTTTAATTTTATCCAACATTTTAAGGCCTTCGGTAAGCCGAGGCCCTACATAGTATTTGAGCGAACTGCGGTTGTCTTTCTGATACGACGACTTGAAAACCAATGGAATATCAAGCCTTTCGGATATGCGAACCAGTTTCTCGGCTGTTTCCATCATGATTTTCTCTTCTTCAATGACACAGGGCCCAGAAATGAGAAAAAGTTTGTCGCTTCCGCAGTCTATGTTGCCTACTTTGACGATTTTATTCGACATGTATAATAATTGTTGAGGTGGTAAAGTTAAGCGAAATAGTTCGAGTAGCAAACGATGTGCCATGGCGCTTTAATAGCAAACGATGCACTAATCTTCTTTTTCGACTAGGTGCAGACGGCTTTCTTCCAACCATTTACCATCGGTTTTTCTTACCTTTGGCCAAATTTGAAACATGGCAGAAGGATTCAAAACATCCACAAAAATTCAAATGGTAGACTTGGCAAACCAGCACAAGTCTTACCAAAGCGAACTAGATGCGGCTGTACAAAACGTCTTATCCCATGCCGCCTTTATCAATGGGCCCGAAGTAAAAACTTTCGCCCAAAACCTGGCTGAATATCTTGATATAAAGCATGTTGTGCCCTGTGCCAACGGTACCGACGCCTTGCAAATCGCCCTTATGTCTCTTCACTTACAAAAAGGCGACGAGGTAATTAC
>DMUD01000278.1 GCA_003476475.1 Cytophagales bacterium
CTTCTTCCATCATTTCCTTGCATTTTTCAAGGGTTTTGTCCGAGCATATTTTGTCCACTATTTCTTCTGTTTCGTATTTCTCCAACACCTTGTCGGCCTTTCGCACTTCTTTTACTATGATGGGTTTAATCATTTTGCCGTCGTTGGCTACGGCATTGTATAGCGTTAAGGTATGTAGTGGCGAAACTTTCATTTCATAACCATGGCATATCCAAGGAAGTGAAATGCCGCTCCATGAACTGTCGAATGTGTTTTTTATGTATGGTTCGGCTTCTCCTACCATTTGAAAGTCTATTTTGTTGCCTAGCCCAAACTTTTGCAAATAGTTGATGAATTTTTGTGGTTTGTTGCCAAAATGCTTCACTACCATTTTGGCTATTGCAATGTTGGAAGAATAGGCAAATGCTTGTTTTACTGTTAGGATACCATAGCCTTCGGGTTTGGCATCGGTCATTATGTGGTTGTAAAATTTGTATTTGCCCCAGTTGGCATGTATCGTGTCATTCAATTCCATATCCGAATCCTCAAAAAGCGCCATGAGTGAAGCCAACTTCATAGTTGACCCTGGTTCGGTAAGTCCTTGGCTTCCTACGGCATAGTTGTAACGTTCGGTGTAAGAGCCGTCTTTGTTTTTACCCAAATTGGCCATGGCTTTTATTTCGCCAGTTTTTACTTCCATCAACACCACTGAACCGTAATCGGCGTCGTGCCGAAGCAAGTGGCGGTACAAGGCATCTTCTGCCACATCTTGAAGATTTACATTTAGGGTGGTTTGTATGTCGAAACCATCTTCTGGTTTTACATAATTTTCGTCGTAAAGTGGCCGATAGTTACCACCCGCAATTCGTTGAAAAAGTGCTTCCCCTTTTTTTCCTTCCAATTGGTCGTTGTAGCTGTATTCTAGGCCTGCACCACTACGGTTTTCGTTGATAAAACCCACTGTACGAAAAGCCATATCGCCGAAAGGTCGATGGCGTTTGTCTATTTTTTCAAAGACAACCCCACCTTTAAACTGTCCCAAACGGAAAATTGGCCAGGACGAGATCATTTTCTTTTGTGCAAATGTGAGGTTGTTTCCACTCAACACTAAATAGCGTTTTCTTTTTTCACGCGCATTTTTCAGAAATCTTTCGTAGTCACTTGCCGACCTGTCTTTGAAAAAACGTGACAAGAGCATACTGAGCGAATCTATGCCGTCTTTGAAAAACTTTTCTTTAGCTGCAGTAGGGTCGAAAGCAAGTTGGTAGAAAGGAAGAGAAGTAGCCAATAAGCTACCATTGTCCGAATAGATGTTGCCACGCGTTGCTTTTACGTCTTTGTATTCCAAGGTTATTTTTTCGGCGATTTTTTTCCAATGTGCACCTTCAACAAACTGTAAACGAGCTATTTTCCATACTATTGCACATGAAAAAAGGAGCACAAGTAAAAATGCTATTCTTACATGAAACAGTATGTTAAATTTAATGCTCAATGTGTGCTTTAATTTTCAACTAATATTTTAGTGGGTGGTACGTCGCTTTCGTAAATACCCATTGTTGCTGCTCTTTTTGCTATTTCCGATTGTTTGCTCTCGTACATATAATCCGATTTCATCGTAATGTAATCGGCACGCAAGTCTTCCACTTCTTGTTTCAACTTTTCTATTTTCCTAGCATTTCGTTCGGCAAAATGCCCGTTTGCAATGTAAATAATGACCAATACCGTGCAGAAAAGGACTTTTGGCAAATATTCAATTGGAATTCCCTTTTCGAATAAATGGTCCAACTTTATTAGCTTGTCCAATGCCGAAAATACGCTTCCGCCAGCAGAAGTTTTTTTGGCTTCTTTTTCTTTTTGTTGCGGTATTTTGTAGGTATTACCCAATTATTATCTGTCTATGGTTCTTTTTGCTATTCTCAACTTCGCGCTTCTTGAACGAGGATTTTCTTTTTGCTCTGTTTCGCTTGGTTCAATGGGTTTTTTGTTCACCGCTTCGAAAGGCTTCAACACATTGCCATAAAAGTCTTTTTCTTCATCGCCGCTGAATTTGCCCTTTTGGATGAAGTTTTTTACCAATCGGTCTTCTAAAGAGTGATAGGACATCACTACTAGTTTTCCTTCGGGTTTCAGGACATCGACCGTTTGCAATAAAAACTCGCGCAAAGCGTCCAATTCCTTGTTCACCTCTATGCGCAAAGCCTGAAATGCTTGGGCGAAATATTTGTTTTCGGCACCACGCGGGGCCAGTTTTCGTAAAATATTTTTGAAATCTTCGACGGTGTGTATAGGCGATTTTATCCTTTCTTGCACCACTTGTGCCGCAAGGGTACGCGCATTCCGGATTTCGCCATACATGCCAAAAATTTTATGCAATTCGCTTTCGGAATACTCATTCAAAATGCGGGCCGCTGTAGCCGATTCAGACTGGTTCATGCGCATATCGAGTGTGGCATCAAATCGTGTTGAAAATCCGCGTTCAGCCGTATCGAATTGGTGAGAGGAAACCCCCAAGTCTGCCAAAATGCCATCTACTTTTTCTACTCCATACAGGCGTAAATATTTTTGTACATGTCGAAAATTGGCTTCAACAAAGACAAAATTTGGGTCTTCAATTTCCAATGCATTCGTTTTGGCATCGACATCTTGGTCAAAACCAAACAGTTTTCCTTTGCCTTTTAGTTTAGCTAATATTGCTTTGCTGTGTCCGCCACCACCAAATGTGGCATCAACATACAATCCACCTTCACACACCTGCAATCCCTCAATGCATTCGTTCAGCATTACGGGAATGTGGTATTTTTTTTCGGTAGTGTGTGAAGTGTTCATTGTCATAAGAAAACCAAAACCTTAAGCTTTTATACTTTACCTGCAACTATGTGCTAAATTTCTTTTGACCCTTGGCTTCCCAAATGCTTTTTCAATAGGCTTGCCAAATCTTTTGGATCTGAAATAAGGTGTTTTTCGTATGTGGCAGGTTCCCATACTTCCAATCGGTTTCCCATTCCTACCAATATTGCTTCTTTTCCTATTCCAGCATATTCCAACATACGCTTTGTAATCAAAAAACGACCCATGTTGTCTAATTCGAAAACTTGACCAGCACGGAAAAAATTACGCTGTATGATGGCCGTATCCTCGTCAAATTCATTCAAACCCAAGACCTTTGCCGCCAATTTTTCTGATTCAGGAATGGGGTATACTACCAAACATGGGTCTGCGCTACTGCGCATCACGTATATCTCGTCGCTGTATCCTTCGGGTAGGCGCGCTTTTACCTTGGCCGGCAGTATCATCCGACCTTTAGGATCTACAGCGCACTCATATTCTCCCGAGAAGTAGGCCATTCAATTTTTGTTGGGTGAAGTGATGCAATTCACCCTTTGCAAATGTAGAAAATGGCAAACAAAAATCCACCACTTTTCACCACTTTTTACCACTAAGCTTTTGATAGTCAATCTAACTACCTTGTTTTTGAATACTTAGAATAACACCTTTATATTAAAGAATGATTAGCTTTATATTAATAGTCTATTAATCAGTATTTTAAATTAAAAAAATGAGCAAAAAAAGGGAGATATGCCAAAAAATGGCTTTATCTGAAGAGGTAAAACGAGATTTATTTGCTTCGTTTTAAATAATTTAAAAGTGAAAAAATTAGTTATTTATTAAATAAACTATTCTGTTTTTGCTAATCGGAGGGTGGAAAATTGGGGTGAGGTATGTAACACCAACTTGTAAACTCCTCGAGGTATAGAGGCCAGTTCTATGGTGCCAGATGTTGTGCCTTTTTGCATACTTTGTCCAAGTGGATTAAAAATTTCGTAGAGGGTTTCTTCGGGTACATTTTCAATTCGAATTTTGTGTTGTGCAGGATTGGGGAAGAAGTAAGTGTCAGGTTTTAAATTTTCTGCTTTTTCGATACCAGTTGCCACAACATGGGACGTGATAAGATTAAGAATACTTTCTGCCACTTCGTTAATTTCTAGCGGATTACTATTCGTCAGTAAGACTACAATCGCCTGGGTGGCAGTATCCATTAGAAAACGGCTTCTATAGCCTCTTATGTCACCGCCATGACCCCACACCACCCTGTTGTTCAACACCTGTCGGCCTATTCCAAGCCCATAATTTCCGGGCGAACTAAATTTCACAAGATTGGCAAATGAATTGGGCTCGAGCACCTTTTTATCTATAAACAAATATTTATACCATTGGGCCATTTCGCTTGCTGTAGAATACATGGCGCCAGCGCTCCAAGCAGCACTGTTCAACGATAATCTAGGAATGCCGTCTATGTCTTTTCCATTTTGCCAAGGGTGTGCCACTTCACCCTTTATTGGTTCGTATACATCGAAAAAAGTAGAATCGAGTTGCAAGCTATTCAGCAAGTTGGTTCTTATGTAGTTTGCAAGCGATTGGTTTGACGCTTTCTGAAAAATAAGACCAGCCAAAAGATAATTGGTATTGGAATAAAAGGTACCCTTACCTGGTTGAAAAATGGGAGTGCCTATGTAGGGCAATAATTCTTCTGGCTGAAACACTCGATATGGATTTTTTGAAATAGAATCAGCATAACCTGGAAAATCGATGATGTCGGCTATACCACTCGTGTGATTGAGCAATTGCGTGATGGTGATATTGGGATTCACATTTTTGATGGAGGGCAACCATTTCGAGATTTTGTCGTCGAGTCGAATGCTGGTATCATTTTCCATGAGTTTCAGTAATGAAACCGATGTAAAAAGTTTGGTGTTACTGCCTATGCCAAACAACATGTCCTTACCAATGGGTGAGTTTGAGTAGGAAAGTCCACTTGTGCCTGTCCAGTAACCTTGCAAGGGAAGATAAACGGCCGACGAGATGCCTTTTATCTTATAAGCCGACTGAAGGCTGTCGAGCCTTTGCTGCATCAAGATTCCCAAAGTTGGGTCAAATGATTGACTTTTAGCCCATAAAACATTGAAAATGAAAACAAAAAAAGCAAATTTATTTATGTAAAAATATTTCATTTTTTTAAAAAAGAGACTTAATCTTACTACAGGCTGCGCTTGTTAGTCAAGCGATTTAGTCCGTCGAAATACCTGAAGAAATGCAAGGCGGGTAAATTTTCAGCTGACATTTTCATTATTCGGTTTTTAGCTGTAACGCTTAAATCTGTTCAAAGCGTGGATAGGCACAAGGAATCATTGGTGCAAATTGCTGAAAAATCTTTATCCGAAATATTTAGCGTTTAACTTTGTATTCAAATCTTTTTCATTCCGATGCGCTTCATATCTTTTTTCTTGTTTTTGCCATTTTTGTCCATTGCCCAAACAGTAGATATTCCCGACGAGATGTATTTTTTGGATACCAAAATTTACATCAAAAATTCGGCCAAAAGCCAAATAGCCGAAACCGTTTCGGCACTCAAAAAAAACCAAACATACTATCGAGCTAAACTTGACAGAATAGACGCCTACTTCCCGCTTATCGAAAGAATTTTTGCAGAAGAAGGCATACCCGACGATTTCAAATTTTTGGTCGTCCAAGAAAGCTCTTTGGTTTCCGATGCGGTTTCTACCTCCAACGCGGTTGGGTTTTGGCAATTCAAACGTGAATCGGCTACCGAGTTGGGCTTGCGTGTAGACCATTTGGTGGACGAACGTAAGAACATTTATTCATCTACAAAAGGCGCCGCTGCCTATTTCAAAAGAAGCAACGCCGTTTTCAACAATTGGATTTACACTTTGCAGTCTTACCAAGTAGGTTTGGGAGGCACGCAGCGCACCGTCGATTCGCGCTACTATGGGGCAAAAGAAATGGAGATAGACGGCAACACCCATTGGTATGTGATAAAATGCATTGCCCACAAACTTGCTTTTGGTGAGGAAGAGGGCAAAAATACCACACCTCCTTTGGTGCTTTTTGAATACGGCAATGCCAAAGGCAAAACCTGGAAAGACATTTCACTTGAATTGGAAGTGCAGGAAGACAAACTGAGAGAATACAACAAGTGGTTGAGCCATCACACCATTCCCGACGACAGAGAATATGTGGTAGTAGTGCCCGCCAGTTATATGGAAAAAGAAGCCATTGCGGCCAAAATTGGTGTTTCGGTTTTGGCTTCGGCCAAATTGCCCACAAGAGATTTGAGGCCATTAACTGTACCCAGAAAGATAACTGCAAAGGCGCAAGAGCGTTATCCGGGCAACAAGCCTGTTTTTGTTTTGCACAACGGACTGGAAGCCATTAAGGCAAAAGACGGCGACGACATCAACAAATTGGCCATTCTGTCAGGCATTTCAAGAAACAGATTTTTACGATTCAACGACCTCCGAATTTTTGATGAACTGGTTCCAAATGAATACTACTACATTGAAGCCAAGAAAAACAAAGCCAATGTGCTTTTTCACATTCTTCGTGCAGGCGAAACATTACGCGATATATCACAAATGTATGGGGTAACTATTTCTTCAATTTTAAACAAAAACCGTATGAAAAAAGGAGAGCCATTGCAACCTGGTCGCGAGCTATGGCTCAAAAACAAAAGGCCGCAAGAAGTGGCAGTAAAAATTGTGGAATTGGCAAGTCCCAACTTGGCTAAGGCAATGCCCAAACCCATAAAAAAAGATACCGTTTCGGTGCTTCCAAAACCCACTTTATTGGCTACGCCAAAACAGGAAATAACCCCCAAAGAGGCTCCTTTGGTTAAATCTGCCCAAACAGATGAATTGCCGGTTCAGGTAGCCACTGCCAATCAATTTCCCCGAATAAGTATAAAAGATACTATTCATACCGTTCAACAAAAGGAAACAATTTACTCCATTGCTCGCTTGTATAATACCAGGCCCGACAGTATCAAATCTTGGAATATGTTGGATTCCGCTGGTCTGAAAATTGCTCAAGTGCTAAAGGTGAAGAAAAAAGTAGTAGAGAAAGCCAATGGTTTTAAAGTACATGTGGTAGCGCCCAGCGAAACATTGTACAGACTATCTGAAATGTATAAAGTTCCAGTTCAGAAAATTCAGGAATGGAATAATAAAAGCGATGCCACTTTATCTACTGGCGATATTATCCTCATAAAAGAGAAATAGTCTTTTGGCTAATATCTAAACTTTTTAAGGCTTACATTTGTATTTAGAAAAAAGTGTTTGGCTATGGTCACAATAACTGAAATTGCAAAAGAAAAAATCATTGAACTAAGGCAAAAGGAAGGGCACACCTCCGAACACAACATTCGGGTGGGAGTGCAAGGCGGCGGCTGTTCGGGGCTTATGTACGATTTGAAATTCGATGACCAGTTGCACGAAAAAGACCAAGTATTTGAAGACAAAGGCATAAAAATTTTGGTCGATAAAAAGAGCTTGCTTTACTTGGCTGGTACGGTGCTCGATTTTTCAGACGGACTGAATGGCAAAGGTTTTCAATTTGTAAATCCCAACGCAAGTCGAACTTGTGGCTGCGGAGAAAGTTTTGCCGTTTAGTCACATGCAGTTATCCGAGTTGAGCCTTTTTCTTACCGAAAAAGTCTATCTTGTAAAAGAGGAGTTAAAGGCAAATGCGCTCAACAGTGAATCGTTGACTGTGCTAAGCACTGAATTTAAGGAGGAAAAACCACTAGAAATAAAACCTATCGTTTCGTACAAGCCCATTGTTTTCGTTTTTGATAAAAAATTGAGTTCCTTTTCTGATGAAACATTTCGAAATTTGGTTTCCAAAGGATTACTTTTGCAGGAAGGTTCCTATTCAGTCATTATCAAAGAAGACTTAGATTTCCTTAATCTGGACGAAATTGTAAGTAGTAAGGTCATTCTCTTTGGCGTTTCTTTTTCAGGTTTTCAAAACAAGTATAAAGTGACAAGCAAAGGCAAGCAGCTTGTTCTTTTTGCCGATTCAATGGAAAGAATTGCTTCCAATGTAGATTTAAAACGCCAACTTTGGGCCCAGTTGCAACTGATGTTCCCCAAAGCGGTTTAGAGTTGCGAGAAGTGAGTTGCAAGTGTTTGGATGTGTCAAATCTGGAATAACCTCTGACTCTTGTTTTCATACAATAAAACCTGTACTTTGGGTACTCGACTCGAAACCCTCAACACATAAACTCGGAACTAAAGATATGCCAAGCACACGCCAACTCAAAGTAGCCAGACTTTTACAAAAAGAATTGAGCGATATTTTTCAGCGCGATAGTCGCCATTTGCTTGGCCATGCTTTTGTAACCGTTACCCGTTGCGAGGTTTCACCCGATTTAAGTGTAGCCAAATTTCATCTCAGTTTTCTAATGACAAACCAGAAGGCCGAGACCATGAAACAGATAGAAATTCAGAAGAAAAATATTCGCCAACAACTAGGTGCTCGCATTCGTCACCAGTTGCGTATTGTGCCCGAATTGGTATTTTTACTGGACGAAGGTGCCGAATATGCTGGCGAAATGGAACAGCTCCTTTCCAAACTAAACATTCCTAAAGAGGACAAGGAGTAGCCTCTTCTCACAATTTTGCATCATTTTTTACATGGCCTTTAATCATTGGATTCCATTGGGCAAATTTATGAAATAATTATTTTTTCATAAAAATGATATTCACTGGCCATTTTCCCAATTTTTCGAAATGGGCTTTTGAAGCACTCGATTTCACCATTTTAACCAAATCATTGCGCGCCGAAGGTTTTGACCAGGAAAGCATTGAAGCACAAATGCAAGCACTAAAGAAGGTGCGTCACGCAAAAAGAGAATCTAGGGGTTTTTGTACTTAGTGGCAGGCAGCCTTATTGGATTTGCCAGTTGTGTTATGAGTATTGTTAAAACCTTTCCCAGTGCTACATGAAGCCATTTTGTATGGTTTTGCCAGTATAGCAGTGGTTTTCATTTTGCTCAGACTGTATTTTATCATGGAATAGTTTTTTTACGCTTTAAATATGTACCCTAAGCTTGTCGAAGGGGGCGTTGAAAAGGCATTTCTCATGCGCACTCGTTTGTAACGAGGGCGATAGTAGGTAAAGAATTCTTTTTTACTCATCCTTCTTCTTTTTGGATTTGTCTATACCTAAAACCGATTTGGCATTGAGTGAGCTGACTACTTTTTTACCAGTCCTTGATTCCAATTCTTTGAGTGCGACTTTAGCGACATTCCCACCTTGCTCGGCTACTTTTTTACTTTCTTCAAAATCTTTCGGGTTGGTGGCTTGTGAAATGTCTTTGGTAGATGCCTCGGCAAGCATATTCAAAATCAATTCAGTATTGGTCATATTGTCTCGCAGGTTTTCCTTTTTTAATCCTTTAAAAACCTTATATTCTTTGGTGGTTTTGCCCGCCCATGCTTTGGTAATAATATCGGTAAGGGTGGCAAATTGCTGCCCTTCTTTCAAACCTCTGTTTTTCCATTCGTCCGTAAGCTCTTTACGAATTTCCATGCTTTTTAGGCGTTGGTTTATCCAGTTTTCCGAATAGCCCAATTTTAAATATTGGTCCAAAGCCCTGTCAATACTTAGCTCAGGGTCTTGCATTTCGTCCAATCGTTCGCTTGCCACTTGTGCCAACCAAAGTTTAAATGGCTCTGCTTTGGGAGATGGAATGGACTGTATCATGCGGAAGAGTTGTTCGGTATCGACAACATCCGTCATGCGCATTTTACCATCCATAGCCTGCATTTTCAACCCGTGACAATTCGTCACGGTTTCATTTCCCTCTGCTTTAAGTCGTTGTTTTAACTTTCGCCAATAGGCATTAGGGTCAACACTATCGGTTAAGATTGCAATGACATCTACAATAGAGATATACCATTTTTCTTGCTCGGCATTCCAAACGGTGCGCACCTGTTTTTCTTCGAATATTTGTATAAATTCTTTTTTACGCATAGTAATTTTTATTTTTTCACTTTCAGTTGTGAATTTTTAAGTCTGAAATTTAGTTTTTTTGTGTTGTAATACCACAAAGTACTTAAAAAGAATACGATTATTATTTAAAAACTACTCTATAACTCAGGAATCTTATTCCCAAAATTCAGCTATTGCCTTTTGCTATACTAATAAGGAATTTTTATTTACTAACACAAAATGAAATATAAGTTAAGCCAAAAAATGTCTTAGTGAGGGCATTTCTAAGAAGTACATCCCTTACTGTTAATGACGAAAAAACGTTTAATCGGGAAATTTCGGCATTAAGAAATATTCGAGACAATTACCCTAAATACTTGCTTACCCTTGATTATGACACTGCCAATATGGAGGGTGTCCAAAAAATAAATGTGATAGATTGGTTGTTGCAATAGATATAGAAAGAGGTATTTGCAACAGCTATAATACAATGTGAAACTGTACCCTGTGCTTGTCGAAGCGGGCGTTGAAAACGCATTTCTCAAGCGCACTCGTTACAAACGAGTGCGATAGTAGGTATTGTTAAAACCTTTCCCAGT
>DMUD01000157.1 GCA_003476475.1 Cytophagales bacterium
AAGAGGAATGACCAAGATTCGAAATTTGATAATCAATCCAACTACACGATGGAAGGATGATGAACCCACAAAACAACAAATTATTTCATACGTTTTCAAAGGCTGTTTCTCGCATTAGTTTTAGTTCCTTATAGTAAGTAGGGGTAAGGCCTGTTATTTTTTTGAATTGGGTAGATAGGTGGGCTACGCTGCTGTAGTGCATTTTGAATGAAATTTCGGAAAGACTCATGTCGGTATATAGTAATAAGTCTTTGACCTTCTCGATTTTATGTAGAATAATGAAATGCTGTATGGTCATACCTCTTGCCTCTGAAAATACAGTGGACAAGTAGGTGTAATCATAGCCAATTTTTTCTTTTAAGTAGTCGGAATGGTTTACTTTGGGCAATTCGTCAGAATGGTGCACCATTTCTATCACCGTGTTTTTTATTTTTTCTACCAAGTTAGATTTTTTGTCTTCTAGTAGTACCAATCCAACCATTTCCAGTTGTTCCCTCAAATATTCTATTTGCACTGCAGTAGGGGGTTCTTCCACATCGGCTATACCCAATTCTACCGAATTGTATTCAATACCAGCTTTTTTCAGTTCTTCTTCTACCGTTAGGATGCAACGGTTACTCACCATGTGTTTAATATATAGTTTCATAGTAGTTGTTTAGGAGTAGATTTTATTTTCCCCACCTACCTGAAAGATGGCTTAGTAGCCAATAACACAACAGGTTATTTTCATTTAATTGCCTATTTGGGCTAATGCCAATTTTTGTAGCTGAAATTAATTGCCCACCCTGAGATTGTCAATAAAAGACGATTTTTCAGGCTTTAATGCAGTTTGTCTTTTGTTGGTAGCCATCCAATAGGCTTCCATTTCCACAATCGTATTGCGGTACTTTTCAAAATTTTCTGGTTTTACTTCTCAGGCTTTTGCCGCCTAAATCGTATGCTTTTTCAATTTCGGCGCTGTGATACGTGGATGTGAGCTCTGCGATAAGAAGCCTTTTGGTACTAGGCTCAGATTTTATATTCCCAAGCATATCCAATCCTTTCATTCGGGTCATTTTAAAATCCATTAATTTACTTTTGCCATTGCTTTTAGCTCTTTTCCACTGTTTCAGGATTTTTGTTTAGAAAATAGAGCAATTCTTCCCTGTTCGGTAAAATGCTTCAAATTTTGGGTCAAGTGGTGTTCTTTCAGTGTATTGAGGTTGCCCTTGGCGACATCGACATTGTTCTCTACTTGTAAATCATCTATTCTAGGCTTCATGTAGTTCGGTTTGATTTTTATTGAATGAAATTAATTGGGGCAATTTTCGGACTTCAATATGCTCCAATTGATTTGGCTTGGCAGTTTGAATTTCGCCAAGCCAAACAGGTAGTATAAAAATGAGGAATTTAAGACTGGCTTGATTACAACTTCAGCCTAAAAAGTTGTGTTTTTCACACCTGATTGTTGTTTGTGTGCAAAATCTACTTTGATATGGTCGAAGAAACGCCAGTTAGAAAGCTTGAATTGAGATACATCATTTTTAGCGAAGTGACGTCAAAAATACATCAAATTCTATTCATGTACCAGTTCAGGGTTTTTTCCATTTTCTTGTATTGCAATATTGTTTCCAATATTTTTTCGAGACGCACAAAAGCCGTTTCGCTTTTAACCACATAATCAAAGGCTTTGTGGTGCATGCAATCTACCGCTACTTCAATTTTGTCTTGAGAGGAAAGAATGACCACCGGAATATTGGGGTTGTAGGCTTTTATTTCGTCCAGCGTTTCTATACCATTCATGGCTTGCTTTTCGATACCGTCTAAATGATAATCGAGTATAATGACGTCGGGGTTATGCCAAAGATTTTCGACACAATCTTCGCCAGTAGGGAATGTACTTATTTCCAAATCGGCACGTTCTTTGAAATTGATTTCGAGCGATTTTAAAAACAAGGCATCGTCATCTACAAGAAATAGTTTGGTTTTTTCTTTTTCATGTTTCATTGATTTCACAATTCAAGGTTGAAAGTTCGGTTTCTAGTTCTTTGCAAGTTTCAACACAAGCTTTTTCCAATTCCAAAATAGAACAGTGTATTTCTTGGCTCAGTTGTTGCTGATGGGCAAATTCGTGAATTTTTCTTGCTGTGTTTTCGTAAGGGCCCTTCATGCCAATGAGCGAAAACGAGGGTATGAGTTTGTGCACCGCTGCGCACAATGTGTCCCATTCTTTGTTTTCAAAACTGGATTTGATGGTGTTGATTAGAAATGGAGTTTGTTCCAAATAGGCCAAAATCATTTGTGAAAGGAAATTTTCGTTCGATTTGGTCAATTTGTTCAAATGGCTCATGTCCACACATTTCAAATTGGTTTCTTTCTTGGTTTCGGCAGCTTCCTTTGTTAGGCTTTTATGGGTTTTTAACTGGTTTACTATGCTGTTGAAAAGCAAGCGGTCGTCTATGGGTTTGGAAATGTAGTCGTCCATTCCCACCATTTTGCATTTTTCCAAATCGGTGGTGGTTACGTCTGCTGTGAGGGCAATAATGGGAATGTCAGAATTCAATTCGTTCCGAATATGTTCGGTGGCTTCAAATCCACCCATTTCAGGCATTTGCAAATCCATTA
>DMUD01000214.1 GCA_003476475.1 Cytophagales bacterium
GGCCCCAATTTCGTCTTTGTTTTGATAAGCAATGCGTTGATTTTTTTTGCCGAATTCTATATTCTTTACAGACTTGGCTACCATTTGAAGCGGCCCAATGAGCCAATTACTGACCACAAGCGCGATGAAAACAGAGAGCGCTAAAAGCAAAATAAATACGTTAATAGCCGCCTTTAAAAACTCTTCTAGTTGTTGTTCATAGGCTTGTTGTTGTCCGAATAATTGCAGGTTGATGAAGCCCAATAAATTTCTTTTTTCATTCATGAGGGGCAAATAAGCACTGCGGTATTTTAAATTTCCAATTTGTTCTTGATGTGAGAAATAACTGCTTTTTTGACCTATGAGCGCATCCATAGCTTGCGCATCCATGTGCTCACCTACGAGTCCAAAGGCAAATAATTTAGGTCGTGAAGAGGAAATTAAAAAGCCATCGGCATCGTAAATGAAAATGTCGGTATTAAAAACGCTAGATAACTTGGCAGTTTTTGCCTCTAGTTGAAAACCAGCTTTTGTAGCATCCAGCGTATCGAGTTGTTTGAGCTGGTTATTCAGCTCCATTTCAACTGCGTGTAATTTCTCCTTGAGTGCTTGCTGGGCATAACCATCAAATTGTTGACCTATAAAGATCGAACTACCTAGGCCGTAAAGGAACAAAGAGATAACAAGTATCACCAAGAACGCAATTTGAATTTTTAATGACAAGCTCCATTCGCGACCCATCAAAAACCCTTGACCGCTAATAAAATTCATGGCTATAGTTAGGCCTCCCCAAAAAACAAAAATGAAGGCGAAACTTGTAATCAGGTTGAGCCATGCGCTTTGTTTAGTCGCGATAAAAATAGCAGAACCCTCACCACTCAAAAAAACCGTGTGTTCATAGCCACGAAAGGAGAAGTGTTGTTGTTTGAGTAGTGATTTAGGAAAAGACTGAAGCGTATTTGGGAAATTGAAGTCACCGGTTTGATGTATAAGCCGCTCTTCTGCGTATTTTCCAATGGAGTATTTTTCAAGACTTTTTGAAATGCCTGCTTGGTCTGAGATCAAAAGCCTCGGGAAGCCCATTTCTTCGGGAATGCGTTTGGAAATGAGGGTGAGTACTAAGATTTTTTGCTGAGCTAATGGAAGTAAAACAACATAACTGAGGCCCTGTTCTTCATGTGGCATGAAATAGATGTTTGCCTCAATTTCTGACGGGGCACCGTGTACTTTGACGAGGTCTGTTAGTTTTTCAAACCGAAGGGTATCGATTCCAAAACAGGGTTTCCCATTTACATCAAAAAGATCAGATTCAACTTCAAAACCATCCCAAACACCTTGGAAAAATTTTTGATTTAAGATGTGCTCAAAGCTTACTTTGGTAAGTTGTTTCTTAAGGCTATCAAAAGAGCTGAGCAACCATTTTTCTTTCAGGATTTCTGGCTTGATTTGAGCGAAAGACAATTCAAGGTTGATATTTCTTTCCAAAGAAAGTTGCTGGGCAAACAAGCTTCTATTTTCTAGTTCTTTTTGTTTCACCAATTGTTGTAGATGCAAACTCAGAAAAAAAGAAAACAAACTGAGCATAAGTAATTGTCTGCTTAATCGTATCCAAGAGAATTCGGAACGCTTGCCTAATATCAAGTTGAGACTAATCGTAATGATTGGTAGTAGATTAAACCAATTGCGGTCAAAGGCATAAAGTAATATAAAGGGAATGAAAAGGAGCCCTAAAATTATCCAGCGGATTTTCGGTTCATCTTTTAAAATTTGAAAGGGGAGCGAAACGAGTAAGATGAGTTGAAATTGGTAAAAGTAAAAGCCGATGAGGCCAAAGAAAACAAACGTACTGAGCCGTAATTCAAACAAGTGCTCGAAATTGACAGGAATATTCGAATGCTCTAGTACGAGGTCAATCTGTCCAATGATCCACAACCAAAATAGGAAGGGCAGCCCTCTAAGCAAGGATTTGAAGATGATATTTGATGAATTTCTTAGTAATTCAATGATAAGTTGCCAACCGAAGCCAACAAATAAACCATTGATGATAAATTCGAAAAAATTTGGAGTCCATTCATCATAGGCAAAAAAGCTGGCAGAAAACCAATCAGAGTCCAGTAAATGCTGTGGCCAACCCACTTCGTAAAGTAAAATCCGACTAGCCAACAAAAGCAAAAGAATAACACCTGTGCCCCATGCTTGTCCGCGAAAGTTTCTAAAAAGATTAAATAAAATCAAGCACAAGCCTAACAAAAGTAATAGTGGAGCCAATAGAAGCGGCGCTGATGCTTCAATACCATTACTAATAGGCGTTACGTAGCAAATTGTCTTGCCGTTTTTGTCGTGGAGCGCATCTTTTGCAGTTCCAGTAAGCTGGATCTGAAATGGAATGGCCCAAAAAGATGGATTGCTGGCCTTGAGGTAATCGTTTTGAAGTTCGTAGGTGTTTTGTAAACAAAAACTAACACAATAAGTAATTTCACCTTTTTTCTTGGTCGTGGAATAATACCAGCCATTTTTAAGTTTAATGAGTCCTTCCCCTGGGAAAATAGCAGTTTGATATCGCCCTACAGGCAGCTGATTATTGCGCCAACCAAAGAGCCGATCCCCTTCAAAAATATGATAATACAAATCCTGATCAAGGCTCAGTTTTTGCTTTTTCTGTAATTGTAAATGCAAGTGCGAGGCGCCAATTTCAGCTTTTTTTTCTAATGCACTGAATTGTTGCTGAATGAGGTCTTTTTGAAAATGATCTATTGAGCTTAGCCCAAGAATTAACAGCGCGCTCAAAATCAAACCTATTCCGATGAGGCCTAATTTCCAGGGAAGCAGTTTTTTGAGTTGGGTTTTCATTGAATAAAGCGCGCTGGCAACAAGTTACGCAGTTCTTTAGTCAAAAGCAAAAAGTCTTCTTCGGAGCGATGATCATTTCTTTAGATGA
>DMUD01000188.1 GCA_003476475.1 Cytophagales bacterium
CACACTAGCGCAATGTCTTAGCGAAGCGAGACTTGTGCTTTTCTTTCTTAAAGTCTTCGGACTTACCAAAATGCTTTAGATTTATGAAGATTAAAGCCAAATTCGGCAGAGAGTAGAATTTTGAAAGTGTCAGGTGATAACACCTGAAGAGGTGTAGTACTCCATAAAATTGCTTGCTTTGTTTTTTCTTGTGCGTGGTTTCTTATTACTTCACTACTTTTTAAGTTATTTTGCGACCAAATTCAGAATACCTTGGAAAACCATTTGCCCACTTTTGATACCGCCAAAAAACTTGGTTTGTTAGAATCGGAGTTTGAGAGAATTAAAGAAATACTAGGCCGCACTCCCAATTTCAACGAACTGTGCATCTTTTCTGTGATGTGGAGCGAGCACTGCTGCTACAAAAACTCGATAGTATGGTTGAAAAAATTGCCCAAAGACTCGCCTCTCATGCTCGCAAAAGCAGGCGAAGAGAATGCAGGCTTGGTCGATATAGGCGATGGCTTGGCTTGTAGTTTTAAGATAGAATCGCACAACCACCCTTCAGCCTTGGAACCATTCCAAGGGGCTGCCACAGGGGTGGGTGGTATCAACCGAGACATATTTACCATGGGTGCGCGCCCCATAGCCCAACTTAATTCTTTGCGATTTGGCAATATACAATCGGAAAAAACGAAGTGGCTGGTGCGTGGCGTGGTAAAAGGCATTAGCAGCTACGGAAATGCGTTTGGCATACCCACAGTGGGCGGTGAAGTGTATTTCGACGATTGCTACAACGTGAACCCGCTCGTGAATGCGTTTTCGGCCGGCATCGTAAAAACCGACAAAGTAGCCAAAGCCACTTCTTATGGGGTGGGAAATCCGGTGTACATTGTGGGTTCGGCCACCGGCAAAGACGGCATTGGCGGCGCTTCCTTTGCTTCTGAAGATATTACCGAAAAATCGACCGATAAACTGCCGGCGGTGCAAGTGGGCGACCCTTTTCAGGAAAAATTATTGTTGGAAGCTTCGCTCGAAGTAATCGATACAGGGTATGTAATAGGCATACAAGACATGGGAGCGGCTGGCATCATTTGTTCCACTTCCGAAATGAGCGCCAAAGGCGAACACGGCATGGATGTGTGGCTAGACCGTGTGCCCACTCGCCAAGACAACATGCAACCTTGGGAAATACTACTCTCCGAGTCGCAAGAAAGGATGTTGGTAGTCATTCAAAAAGGAAAAGAGGCAGAAGTAAAAGCCATTTTCGACAAATGGGATTTGCATTGTGTCCAAATAGGAGTGGTGGTAAAAGAACAGCGTTTGCATTTCTACCACGGAGTACCCAAGGAACTAGACCATGTATTCGAAGCCCATTTCGCCAACCCTGTCAACAGTCAACTGTCAACGGTTGAACAATACTTGGTAGCCAATGTTCCCGCCCACGACCTAGTGTTGGGAGGTGGCGCTCCAGTATATCACCGCGAATATCGCGAGCCGGCCTATTTCAAAGAATTTCAAAAGTTCGACATCGAGCAAATTGCTCAGCCAAGCGACTATGCTGAAGTGGCCAAAGCATTGCTGGCCTTGCCCAACATTGCGTCTAAGCGATGGATATATCAGCAATACGACTCCATGATAGGCACTTCTACACTTACTACCAATGCTCCTTCCGATGCGGCGGTGGTCAATGTGAAAGGCACACAAAAAGCCATTGCCATTACCGTCGATTGCAATTCTCGTTATGTGAATGCCAATCCTGAAGAGGGTTGTGCCATAGCCGTAGCCGAATCGGCGCGCAACGTGGTGTGTTCAGGCGCCTTGCCGGTAGCCATTACCAACAACCTCAATTTTGGTAACCCCTACAACCCCGAAGTGTATTGGCAGTTTGTAAATGCCATTTTAGGCATGAAAAAAGCCTGTGAAAAATTCAATACACCCGTAACGGGAGGCAATGTGAGTTTTTACAACCAATCGTCAGACCAAGGGCCGGTGCATCCTACCCCCACCATTGGCATGTTGGGCTTGCTGCAAAACATGCAAGACCACATGACACTCGATTTCAAAGCGCCCGGCGACCTCATTTACCTAGTGGGTACTTCCAAAAATTGTATTGCTAGTTCTGAATATTTGTACAATCATTTGGGGGTAAAAGAATCGCCTTCTCCTTGGTTCGACCTGGATTATGAATACAAGGTGCAGCAAACGGTAAGCCAGTTGATTAAAAGAAAGTTGTTGCGTTCGGCGCACGATGTTTCAGAGGGGGGGCTATTTGTTGCCTTGGCCGAATCTTCTTTCCCCAACGATATGGGATTTGATATTTCAACCGATGCCCAGTACCGCAAAGATGCTTTCCTTTTTGGCGAGAGCCAAAGTAGGGTGGTCGTAACTATAGACCCCGACAATAAAGCCGAATTTGAAGGATTTTTGAAATCGGAAAACGCCGACTACACCCTTTTGGGTGCGGTGGTATATGGCAACTGTTTGGTCGACAATGAATTATTTGGCAACACACACGCGCTTCGCGAAATATATGAGGGGGTGTTGCCAAAGCACCTTAACTAAAAATGAAGAAACACTTAAATAAATACAAGCAAGTAGTAAAATTTGGACTGGTTGGAGCTGTAAATACTGTTTTTACCTTGTCTCTAATATTGCTGTTTGGAAAATTATTGGGCTTGAATTATTTGATTGTAAACCCAATGTCCTATTTGCTACCCACTATTACCAGTTTTTATTTCAATAAAAAATGGACATTCAAAAGCAATGGGAAGGTAAAAAGAGAAGGCTTCTTGTTTTTTGTAGTAATAGGAGTGGCTTGGTTGGTACAATATTGTTTTCTGTTTTTGGCGGTCGAGGCCATGAAATTCGATTCATTCGTGGCTCAAATTGCGGGAATGGTTGTGTTTACGAGCATCAACTTTTTAGGACAGAAGTTTATCACTTTCAAAAGCTGAGGTTAGAGCCATTTCCTAATCGAAAACACATTGTTTTGGAATGCCTCGTCGGAAGTAGTGGGCAAACTCATGTTGCTTTTCCTTACATACGCCATGTGGCCATTTAGTCTCACCTTGTACCAAATGTCGGTATCTCCCCAAATGTGAGTTCGTGTGCCTTTTGGAAGAATTCCCACCACATTGGCACCTGCCGATGGCTCGTTCATTACTACCGCTTTTTCATTCATGACGATACCACGGTAAAAAGCCTTGTCGGAGTAATTGACAAACAGGTAAACAAAAGCCGTGAGGAACAAAAACAAATAGGGACTTGTGACAGGAATACGCTTGAACAACACGCGATTGGTCACGATGGCCAAGAAAAAAAGAAATAAAACACCCACCAGCGTGGTAATGATTTCCGCTTTGTACAAGTAGTATAAGTATAAAAAATAATTCAAATCGTTGTATTCATAACCTTCGATATTTTTGGTTTCGGCCAACGACTCCATTTTTTTCAAAATGTTGCGACCAGGAAAGTTTACATAATATACGTTTAAAAAATATAAAGCTTCTGGAATTTCGTCCAACCCCTCTTTCACATAGGCCATTTTCAGTAGCATCTGGGGCGTATATTTCCCTTGCTTGAAGATATGGAAATAGGCATCGTAGGCTTCGGCATATTTCTTTTTGGAATAAATGGAATCGGCTTTTTTTAAATCTTGTTGCAAATTTTGGCCAATAGCATGGCATATTCCAATTAAGAAGAGAAGAAACGTCAAATATTTGGGAGAAGGTTTTTGCATTTATAATTCAGATTGCTACATTTGCACTCCCAAAGTTAAAAACGCTTTTGTTTTTAGCAAAAAAGGAAAGATTCCGTAGCTCAGCTGGTAGAGCATTACACTTTTAATGTAG
>DMUD01000296.1 GCA_003476475.1 Cytophagales bacterium
CTCCAAAACCAAATTCGTCCATTCGATAGAAAGTTTCAGGATCTTTCTGGTCTAGAAAACATAATGGCCTAATAATCGGGGTGCCGCAAATAGAATGTTGCCAAAAAGCAGTATAAATGTAAGGAAGCAGCTTATAACGAAGCTCCACATATTTACGCACTATATTTTCTATCTCGGCACCGAAAACCCAGGGTTCTTTGTCGCCGCGGTCGCCAGAAGAATGGCTGCGCAAAAGAGGATGAAAAACCCCCAATTGAATCCAACGAGCCAACAATATCCCGTTTGGGTCACCGATAAAACCACCCACATCTGTGCCTACAAAAGACACTCCCGAAATACTAAATCGCTGACACTGTATGTTGGCCAACCACAAATGTTCCCAATTAGCCACATTATCGCCCGTCCAAATAGACGAGTACCTTTGCACACCCGCGTACCCCGATCGCGTAAGATTGAAAGGGCGCTTATTATGCAAGTATTTTTTCATTCCTTCGAAAGACGCGCGCGCCATTTGCATTCCATACACGTTGTGTGCCTTACGATGACTGGCATTTTCGCCATCGAAATCGTGGCGCACATCGTAGGGAAACGTGCCTTCAAACCCAAAAACTGTGGGTTCGTTCATGTCGTTCCATATTCCTTGAATACCCTTGTCCGAAAATTCTTTTGTGAGTTTACCCCACCATTCACGCACTTTTGGATTGGTAAAATCTGGAAAACAACAAATACCGGGCCATACTTCGGCTTTTAATAAGTCGCCTTCAGAGTGTCTGCAGAAAAAATCTCCCTCTAATCCTTGTGTAAAAACATGGTAATTTTCATCAATTTTAATACCCGGATCAATAATAGGAATCGCTTTGAAACCTATTTTTTTCAGTTTGCCAATAGTATTAGCGGGATTGGGAAAACGGGATTTATCCCAAGTAAAACATCGAAAACCATCCATATAATCAATATCGATATGAATAGCATCACAAGGTATTTTACGAGTCCGAAACTCATTTGCAATTTCCATTACCTTGCTATCTGGAAAATAACTCCATTTAGATTGCTGGTAGCCCAAAGCCCACATAGGTGGTAATTCGGAAGTACCTGTAAGCCAGGCAAAACGCTGCACCACTTCCACAAGTTTGGGTCCAAATAGAAAGTAATAATTCATCTCTCCACCATCGGCCCAAAAACTGGTCACCGTATCGTCTTCGCAACCAAAATCAAAAAATTTACGGAAAGTATTGTCAAAAAAAATTCCATAAGCCATGCCATTGTGCATGCCTATATAAAACGGAATGTCGCGGTAAATTGGGTCAGCATCTTTTTCAAAACCATATTTATCGCTATTCCAGTTTTTGAATCTTTTTCCGCGAAGATTGAGCTCGGTTGGCTTATCTCCTAAGCCAAAAAAATACTCGCCAGCTTGAATTTTTTTACTGCAATAGACAAAGTTGCCGTTCAAATCACGGTTGGGCTCCCAATGAAACCCTGTGCTATCTTCTAAAATCGATTGACCAGACTTGGTAAAAAAATGAACACAAAAATTGTTTTTTTCGATTTTGCATACCAAGTCATGCGTAGAAACTAAAAATTCTTGACCCTTATCTTCGAATTTAAATCTGACATTATCCGGAACAAAGTTGGGCTTCAGGGCATAAGAAAAATCTCTTTGAAAAAATCCTTCTGGAGTAAATCGAATTCGAAATACACTATCAGACAAAACAGAAAGTTCCAAGACCTCTTGCTTGGAATAAAAATACACTTTTTGGTCTTTTCTTGAAGCACGTTCGACCAAAGAGGGATATTTTTTAGCGTTTTCAACTGCCAAATTCTCTTTCATTGAAAACAAGTTTAAGTGGTGCCTAAAAATAGCAAATTGAACGTTTTAAGAAACCAAATACAACACAATAAAATTGAGGAACCTACGAACAGAACCAATACTATGAAATAATTATGTTATTTTTACCACATACTTCAATGCTATTTTCTAAAAGCAAAAATCATCATTCTGAGTCATGACGAAAAAGATACTGATGTTAGGTTGGGAATTTCCACCATTGATTAACGGTGGTCTTGGAATAGCTTGTTACGGTATAGCCAAGGCTCTCGCAAAAAAAGCGGACGTAAGCCTGATTATACCAAAAGCCGAAACCAATTTCGTGGTAGAAAATGTAGAATTGATAGGTTTGAACGATACCAGAACAGAAGAATTGGTAAATGACAAAGCCTTGCTAGATTTCAAAGATTTCTTGGAGGTAGATTATGTAAAGGCAAACATCATGCCTTATCAATCTGTGAAAACCAAAAGCCCTGCCACCACTGAAAAAAAAGAATTAAAGTATTTAGACGACCTCAACTTTTTCAAGCACGAAGATGTGTATGGTGGCGATATACTGAGCAACGTAATGAAATACACCAATGCCGCTGTGCATATCGCGTTAAACAAAGAGTTTGATGTGATACATGCTCACGACTGGATGACTTTTTTTGCTGGGATGCAAATAAAATCCCTTACAGGGAAGCCACTTGTTTTGCATGTGCATTCTACCGAAGTTGACAGAAGCAGTGCCGACAACAAAGGGGTAGTCTACGAAATCGAAAGAAAAGGTTTTGAAGAAGCCAATGCGATTATTGCCGTTAGCCAATTTACCGCCAATGTAATTGAGGAGCATTACCACATTGATGGTGCCAAAATCAAGGTTTGCCACAACGGAATAGACCGTACCGAAACTTTTCGCAAAGCACGTATTAATGGAGAAAAACTAGTTTTGTATTTAGGAAGGCTGGTTTCCCAAAAAGGTCCTGAATTCTTTCTTCAAACAGCTACAAAGGTTATTGAAGAAATTCCTGAAGTGCGATTTGTGATGGCCGGCACAGGCGATAGTCTGAAACATTTGATAGAAGAAGGCGCCAGTCGCCAAATTGGAAGCAAGTTTCACTTTACTGGTTTTTTGAACCAAGAAAAGGTAAAGCAATTGTACTCGATGGCCGATGTATATGTGATGCCTTCCGTTTCCGAACCTTTTGGCTTGTCGGCTTTGGAGGCCGCCCAATTTGGAGTACCCTGCGTTTTGTCGAAACAATCCGGAGTTAGCGAAGTAATGCCCAATGCCCTTTTAGCCGATTTTTGGGATACTGACCTAATGGCAAGGCACATTGTAGACTTGTTACGAAACAGAATTTTGAAAGACTATGTAGTGAATACTACATACAATGACATTGAAAACCTAACTTGGGACAATACAGCTGAAAAAATATTGAAGGTACTCCAAGAATTGTAATCAATCTTTTAGATACGTACTATTTAAGCATTTTTATTAAATCTGAAATCTGATTTTTTAGTTCTTTCCTATCTACGATAAAGTCGAGAAAGCCGTGTTCTAACACAAATTCAGCACTTTGAAAACCTTCGGGCAAGTCTTTGCCAATGGTTTCCTTGATAACACGAGGGCCAGCAAAACCAATCAAAGAACCTGGTTCTGCAATATTAAAATCTCCCAACATGGCAAACGAAGCCGTGACCCCCCCCGTGTTAGGATCTGTCAATAGCGAAATAAATGGTATTTTCTTTTCGGCAAGTAAGGCAAGCCTTGCCGATGTTTTGGCCATTTGCATCAAAGAATACCCTGCTTCCATCATTCTAGCCCCACCCGATTTGGAAATGACCAAAAGAGGAAAGCCTGTTTCCAACGATTTGTTAATGGCACGCGCTATTTTTTCGCCTACCACCGAACCCATCGAACCGCCAATAAAGCTGAAATCCATACAGCTAATCACCAAATCGTCTCCATTAATTTTCCCTGTGGCATTTCTTACGGCATCTTTTAACTTCGTCTTCTTTTGAGAGGCTACAATACGGTCGGGATATGCTTTGGTATCTTTAAACTCCAAGGGATCACCCGAAGTCAAATTGGCATCAAATTCCTCAAATTTATTGTCGTCGAAAAGAATTTCGAAATACTCTGCCGAACCTATTCTCTCGTGAAAATTACACCCCACACAAGTAAATGCATTTTTCTTGTGTTCGCGGCTATGCATTATTTTTTTGCATTCCGGGCACTGGTACCAAAGCCCATCAGGAGTTTCTTTTT
Source organism: Cytophagales bacterium (assembly GCA_003476475.1). GTDB lineage: Bacteria > Bacteroidota > Bacteroidia > Cytophagales > UBA9547 > UBA9547. The sequence goes on from DMUD01000296.1 coordinate 4,083, forward strand.
TAAGTTCGGTAGGAGTGTGTATTCCTTTTTCCTTTCTAGTAAACCAAGACATATAGTGAATTATAACGAGTTAAAAAGGGCAACAAAGGTATTACATTTTGAATCGATTAGAAACAAGACTGGAGCATAATATTCTGAATTAAGGCCCTTGCCGATTTGACGCGAAATGCACTAGGACTTATTGTTATATTTGCTGCCTGAACAAAATACTGTTTCATGATATTGACGGACAAAGAAATACTTGAGGAAATAGCCAAAGGCACCATTCTGATACAACCCTATGACAGGAGCAAACTAGGAACCAATTCATACGATGTACACTTGGGGAAATACTTGGCTACCTACAAAAACCGTGTACTCGATGCCCGCAAACACAATGAAATAGCGATTTTTGAAATTCCAAAAGATGGTTTCTGCCTGCAACCCAATACTTTGTATTTGGGCGTTACCGAAGAATACACTGAAACCCATGCCCACGTTCCATTTCTTGAAGGAAAATCAAGCGTTGGCAGGTTGGGAATCGACATTCATGCTACAGCGGGAAAAGGCGATGTGGGATTTTGCAACACATGGACATTGGAAATATCCGTTTCCCAACCCGTCATTGTGTATGCAGGAATGCCAATAGGGCAGCTAATCTATTTCAAAGTAAATGGTGATATTGAAAACTATTATAACAGGAAAACAAACGCCAAATACAATAAACGCACCGATTTGCCCGTAGAATCAATGATGTGGAAAAATGTGTTTTGATTTGGGCTAATAAAAACTCAGGGCAAGAAACATATCATCGTCAATACCCTCCTCCTCATTTCTAGAAAATTCTTTACTACGCTATCCACCTATACCGATTTATTTTTCGAAAATAAAGTGGACAATACAATATACACCAATATTTAATCACTTTTTTTGGGCAATAAATACCTTGAGAATAGCCCGCTCTGAGGTGTCTGAAGCAGATTTTTTTCAATACCAACAAGGAAACCCAAAAACAATAAAAACCAATATTAGGTTGAACAGGCTTAAAAGTTTATTATTTAAATAATAAAAAATATATATAATGCAGGATAATTATTGATTGGATGGTATATTTTCCAATCTTATTTACGTCTGTTGCAATATTTCTTCGATTGTTCTTTTTGCTTCTTCTATATTCTTCATTCTATCCAAATTGAAAGCAAAATACACAAAACCAACCGCCATCCAATAGAAAATACCGTCTACATAATTGAAAATGTTTGTAGAAATATTGAGTAAAAAAGGCGTTTGGAAAAAGGTCATTTGCAAGGCAAATATTTTGTATTCCAACCTTTTTATTTTTCTGACAATCATGAAACAAGAAAGAACTATAGCCCACCTAAGGAGCATCACCAAAGTATAACCAAAAGCACCAAATTCTATCACAATACGCTCTCCCTCGTCCTCCCAATATCCAGGAAAAGCCCCTCTGTTTGTCAAGTAAATCTCCATTGGAAACTGTGCCGTTCCGATACCTAATCCAAAAAACCCTGAATATTCAATGAATTTGAAAGGGTCGAATCCATCATCCAGTCTAGCTTCCATGTCATTTATGCCAAACAACCTATCTAAGAAGTCATTGATTGCCGTTGAACCCGCTTCTGTTGACATCACAATTAAAAAAGCAACAAACAAAATTGCGCTTAACGGTATCAAACTTTTCAGAAATTTCACCTCTCCTGAAGCAGCTAAGTATAAAAGAACCAAACATTCAGCAAGCACGTAGATGACAACTGCACCACGCGAACCTGTCATAAACAAATTAATAAATCCCAATCCATAAGTAACTAGTGCCACAATATTCAGCTTTCCCCTAAATAAAGAGGTAATTACCTGAAAGAGAAAAAAATGGAGAATGAAACCTAAAAATGAACCATATACTGTAAAATATGAAAAAGTACCTGTAATTCGAGCTCTTCCGCCAGAACCAACCGCTGTTTCAATTTCTTCTGTAGTGGCATATCGGTTTATGAAAGCATCTCTTGGAGAAAAAAACTGCATTATTCCGAGTAAGAAGAGGGGAATAATAAAAT
>DMUD01000299.1 GCA_003476475.1 Cytophagales bacterium
AAATCGCTTGCCTTGTGGAAATGAACATCAAGTACCGCCGCATGAAAACAAATTTTCTCTTTGGTAGTAAAAGCATTCAGTTCGCCACCCAATGCGTCCAAATAACTTAATATTTGAAAGGCGCTTCGCTTGGTTGTGCCTTTGAATGCCATGTGTTCCCACATGTGCGCCAGTCCGGTTTCGTTTTCTTTTTCGTCGCGGCCACCTATGTCGAACATGATTGCACAGTGCACTATTTTAGTGTTTTGCACTTTTCGGTGTATGTGTCGAATTCCGTTAGAATATTCTTTGATTGTAATTTGAGTATCCATCTTCTATGCAGAAAGGAATGAAAAAGAGGAAGCCAAATGGCTTCCTCTTTTTCATTCCACATTGTGGGCAAAATTAGTGAGATACAAACAAAAGCACACTTCTTTTCTTAATATCGGCTTTTGAAAGATCATTTACTTGTGGTTCGTTGGTAGGGATAAATGCCTGTATTGAAATGAATTCTCTAGACAACCCTTTAGATAAAAGGTAGTTAAGTACAGCCTCCGCTCTTTTATCATACAGTGCTTTATTGTTGTACTCATTACCCACTATATCTACCGATGAAATGAGCGTTAGCTTCAAAACTTTGTTGCCTTTAAGGTGTTCAATTGCAAGGTCTAATTGTTTTTTGCTCTCACTTGTCAAAGTTGCTTTGTCATGGTCAAAAAGCACATCGGTGCCAATTTTGTAAGAATTGGGGAGGTCTTTTGCGGTGGACATGGTCAATACATTGTGCATTTTCAGGGGCTTGTATTTGCCACCATGGCCACCTGTCGAACCATGATTTATGTTTGTTTTTAGAATCATAAACTCAGTTCTGCGGTTTTGTTGTCTGTTTTCAGGAGTTTGGTTGTCGGTATTTGGCTTGTTCTCGCCATACCCAATGGCAATCAAGTGTTTGGGATTAATGCCTTTTTCTACCAAATAATTTATAACAGCAAGCGATCTAGCTTTTGAGAGTGCGAGATTGTGTTCGTCAGAACCATTGTTATCTGTATGACCAGAAATTTCCACTAACCAAGTCGGATTTTCCACCAAAATAGATCTCAAAACCTCGAGTTCTACGATAGACTCCCCTCTAAGGGTAGATTTGTCGTGGTCGAAAAAGATGTTGTTGAGCTTAATACGAGCCCCTTCTTTGATTCTGTCAAGAAGAAAAGTTTTGTTTTTAAAATCGGGTATTTTTACTGCAATCTCTTCAGAATTAGCCGTATCAGACTTGATGGCCATCGTTAAGAATACCTCAGAAGTTTTAAATGTCAATTCATTGCCATATGCAGTGCCCACACCGTTGGTAGCATAGGCGCGAACATAATAGGTGGTATTGGGGATTAGTCCGCTTATCATACTTCTGTAGGTGCCCAATCCTGTACTGTCCATAGTTTTGGTTCCCATATCGAATGTTGGACCACTGCTAGTACTCCATACAACCCCTCTCTCCATTACGGGTATGCCGCCATCGTTGCTTACATTCCCTCCACAAATGGCAGAATTCAAAGTAGTGCTATAAATTTCGTTGGTAGTGACAGTGGGTAACGCTGCCTTTTTTACGCCAAAATCTTGGCTGTGTTGTTTTTTGAACAATGCTTTGGGTACATAAACATTTTCAGAGCTGAAAACATAACTCTTACTTGCAATTTCAATAGAATGATTCACATCATAGTTTAGGGCTAGAATGTATTTTCCAGTTTCTTTATTCGTGTTGTATACGCCTATGACTTGCTTAGTTTCTAGATTGGTAACTGTAATAGTTGCCTCTACAGGTTGTTTTGATTCGTTGTCCAATACATATCCTGTCATTACAATCATTTTCGTGTCAGGGTTGGGATTTTTCACCGTGTAAATATCTTTCTCTCCGTAGCTGTCTTCCCTATGAGAGGCAAAATATCCTTTTGACCCATCGGCCGAATAGATGAACTGTACATCATCGTCTGCAGTGTTGATAGGGTAACCCAAGTTTGCAGGATAACTCCATATATTTTTCTCTGGTATGAAATAGCTTACAAACACGTCATAGCCACCCATAGTTTCATGCCCATCGGTACTAAAGAATAAAGTTTTGCCATCAAAATGAATGAAGGGTGCGTCTTCGTTGGCCGCAGTATTAATTGGCGCACCCAGATTTATCGGTTCACCCCATTTGTTTTTTCCCTCATCCCAATCACTGTAATAGATATCAAAACCACCTTTACCACCTTCACGGTCGCTTGAAAAATACAAACGTTTTCCGCTAGAAGAAACACATACGCTAGACTCCCAACCACGTTTTGAATTTATTTCAGCTCCAAGTTTTTTAGGTGCAGTCCACAAAGAGCCATTTGTGGAGGTGCTTGAATATATGTTTCCTTTGGCTTCGTTTGCAGATCTAGATTTATAGATAAATATTTTTTGACCATCGGGTGAAATGTTGATGGCGGCAGTATGGTGACTGTCATTGATAGGGTATCCTAAAAGTACAGGTTTAGACCAAGCGCTGTCTTCGTGGTAGGATGCATATATGTTTTCAAAATATCTATGGTCGCTGTCCAATTTGTGAAGGTCTCTTGGCCTCCTAGAAGTAAAAAACAAGATACTTTCGTCGGCAGTAACCAAGGGGAGGTATTCAGAATATTCTGTATTGATATTAGAACCCATGTTTTTTATTTCTACATGAGCTGAATCTAAGACCATAAGCCTGCCGTACTCGCATTGCTTAAGTCCGATTGTAATTTCTCTTAACATTTCCTTATCCAAATCTGTGGCATCTTCACCCGTATTTATTCTAGGAAGTTGTTTGTTGAAATAGTAAATAGCCGAATCAAATTTGTTGTTGTAGTGATAGGCTTGTCCCAAATAGTAATCAATCTCTTCGGGTTTGTAGTTCGCTTTTTTGACTTTAAGGAGGGGCACCAATGCATGCGGTTTCGTGTTTGAATACAAATACGAAACACCCAACATGTATAAAATATCGGTTTGATTTGGTTCTAGACTATCCGCTTTTTGTGCATAAACAATAGCAAAATTATAATTATGTACTCTGTATGCCTCGTAAGTAAGGTATCTCAATCTTTTTAACAATTTTTCATCTCCAACATTTTGACTATAAGCCTGTAAGATTACTAAAAAAGAAAACAAAGCTAAGATATTTTTTTTCATATTATAGAGACTTTCTGTTATTACCAACGCTTAAATTAATAAGTTATCTTTGAATTTTACAAGTATTTCGTCTAAAATTTCATGGACATTTTGGATGTCTTTTGCTTCAAGCAATTGCATGCGAACGGTTTTAAAGTTGGGGATCCCCTTGAAATAATTGCTATAATGAGAACGCATTTCAAAAATACCAGTAGCAGGACCTTTCCATTTAACCGAAAAATCTAAATGTTTTTTTACCGTTTCTATCCTTTGCTGCAAACTGGGAGCTTCGGGTAATACTCCTGTATGCAGATATTTTTTTATTTCATTAAAAATCCATGGATAGCCAATTGCCGCTCTGCCAATCATTATTCCATCTACCCCGTATTTATTCTTATATTCAAAGGCTTTATTTGGTGAATCAATGTCCCCATTACCAAAAATAGGTATTTGGATTTCGGGCAGGTTTTTAATTTCAGCTATTAGAGTCCAGTCAGCTTCGCCTTTATACATTTGAGCGCGTGTTCGACCATGTATGGTAAGGGCCGAAATACCCACATCATGCAGACGTTTGGCTGCCTCAATCACATTTTTATTACTGTCATCCCAGCCAAGTCTGGTTTTAACAGTTACGGGCCTTTTGCATATTTTCACGATTTCTTCTGTGATTTTTTGCATTTTAGGTAGGTCTTGTAGCAAGCCTGCGCCTGCTCCTTTGCAGGCAACATTCTTTACCGGACATCCATAATTTATATCTATAATATCGGGCCCACATTCATCGGCAATACGAGCAGCCTCTCGCATTACCTCTACTTTGTCTCCAAATATTTGAATACCCAAAGGTCTTTCGTACTCGAAAAAATCTAGTTTATGGGTACTTTTAAATGCATTTCGAATTAATCCTTCAGAGGAAATGAACTCGGTGTACATCATGTCCGCACCGTTTTCTTTGCAAACCGCTCTGAAAGGAGGGTCACTTACGTCCTCCAT
>DMUD01000111.1 GCA_003476475.1 Cytophagales bacterium
CCTTCACGTCCGAATTTGATGATTTTACGGAAGGTGGGGTAACGCCCATCTTTTTCAACACCAAATCGGAAATATTCAAATTGTCGGGGCCGTACAAAACAATGGGGACTTGACCCATGGCTCCGTCTGAGCTTAGCACATAAGTAAATCCGTTTTCAGCGGCCACCTCGTCTATCGCTTTTTGTATTTTTTCCAACACCGGCTTCATCAGCTTTTGTTGTTTTTCCTGCAAAGACTGTTCCGCATTTTTCTGAAACTGTTCTATTTGGCTATTCAAGTCTTGCAATTCTCTTTCTTTGTCGGCGCGAATGACCTCCGTCATCATCGAGGCTCCTTTTTCGTACGATTCGTATTTCTCCCTAAATTCTTTCGCCTTCACTTCCAACTGTTTGTCCAACTGGTCTTTGTAGGTCTTTAGTTCGTTTTCAATTTGCTTGCTTTCTGGCACTGAAGCTAACAAATAATCTACATTGGTGTAACCTATTTTCAAAGTCTTTTCCTGTGCCATTGAAAAGGTGGATAGTCCAAGCATTCCTGCTATAAGTAACTTTTTCATATAGTTTAAATTAACGTTTTAATTTTTCTTTTACTTCTTTGTTCAATTCGCCGCGTTTGTTGTCTATCACGTCGTTTTTATCGCCAAGTCCCAATTCGTCCAATACAAAATCGGTATAATCGTGTTTTGGGTCGGTGTACAACATCACCAAATCGCTCGATTTGTCAAATATAACTTGTAGCGCTTTCTTTTTTGCAACTTTTTCAATGGCTGTATATACTTTGTCTTGCACAGGCTTCGCCAGTTCTTGCTTTTTCAAGAAAACCAAACCTTCAGGCCCAAAGTTTTTACGTTGCAATTCTTTGGCTTCTTTTTCGTGTTTGGCTATTGTGTCCAAGCGTTCTTTCCTTAAATCTTCTGTCAAAAGTATTTCTTCCGCCTGAAATTCGTCCTTCAATTTTTTTACGTGAGCATATTTTTCCTCCACTTCTGTTTGCCATTTGGCCGACAATTTGTTCAATTCTTCTTGTGCTTTGGCATATTCAGGCACTTTGCCCATGATAAATTCCGTATCGATGTACCCAAACTTCTGAGCATTGGCAAACGCACTAGACAGCAACAAGAAAACTATAACGGTATGTCGTAGGAAGAACCTCATTGGCATTAAAAACGCAAAATTAAAGGATATATTACTACTAATAATTGAAAAATCCGAATTATTACCTGATTTGCTGCCCGATAGAGAACATGAAACGCTGACCTGGGACGCCAGGGTAGCCGCGAATACCGTCCAAAGGAATGCCGTAGTCTAGCCCTATAAGACCAAAAGCAGGCATAAAGATTCGGGCACCTACCCCATACGAGCGTTTCAAATCGAAAGGCGTGTATTGCTTGTACGACTGCCACGCGTTTCCGGCCTCGAAAAAGCCAAGCACATAAATGGAAGCCATGGGGCTAAGGGTGAGGGGATAGCGAAGTTCGAAAACTTGCTTGGCAAAAGCCACATTGCCGTTGCCGGTATATTGGCTTTGCACCACATTGTTGTTGTAGCCCCGCATGCCTATAATGTCGTAACCCAGCAAGAAGTTGAAGCCTGTCAGGCCATTGCCACCCAACAAAAATCTTTCAAATGGCCCAATACCCAACTGCTTGTTGTATGAGCCTAAAACACCGTAGTGAGCACGGGTGTTCAGCACAAATTTGCCGACTAGCTGGTGAAAATAGGACAAATCGAACATCCACTTGTGATACTCTACAAATTTGTATCTTTCCAAAAAGGTCTCCTTGCTGTAGTCCCTGCCCGACTGGAAAACTGAATATGGAGGGGTAGCCGCTACCGACAATGAAACGTTGGAACCACTACGAGGAAAAGTAGGATTGTCCACACTATTGCGCGAAAGAGCGTTTGTAAAACCAATGTTATTGAAACTACCCGTTTGGGCAACATTGCCCGTAAGGAAACCTAGGTTGTAGGAATCTAGCTTGTAAACCAAGTATGAAACGGTATGGCTAAGTACGAAATAGTCGTCGGGCCAGCGCAACCTGCGGGCGTAGCTGACAGATAGATTGGTAATTTGAAGTCTCCCTTGGTTGGTGCCAAAAAAACTGGCGTTAGAACCTATGCCAAAACTACCGACACGGGTGGCGGCTCCCAAATTTTGAAAAGAACGACTTGCCGAGATGGTGAGTGCATTTGGTCTTCTGCCACCCAGCCAAGGTTCGGTAAAGGAAATTGAATAAGACTGGAAAGTGGGTCCGTTTGCTTGCGCCGAAATATTCAGCCTTTGACCGTCGCCGGCAGGCAAGGGACTCCATTGGCTAAGTTTCAAAATATTGCGTGCCGAAAAATTGTTGAAGGAGAGTCCGAGCGAACCTACCAAGCCCCAGTAGCCACCATAGCCTCCCGACAACTGCAATTGGTCGCTTGGCTTTTCGGTGAGGTTGTATTCTATGTCCACAGTTCCTTTGGCTGGATTTGGTTTGGGCAAAATCTCAATTTTTTCGGGGTCGAAATAGCCAAGCTGAGAAAGCTCCCTTTGCGATCGTATCAAATCTGAACGGCTGAATTTATCGCCTGGATAGGTGCGTATCTCGCGCTGTATCACATGGTCGTTTGTTTTAGTATTGCCCGAAATCAATATCTTGTCGACCGTAGCTTGGGTACCTTCGTACACCCGCATTTCCAAATCGACCGAATCGCCTTCGATGCGCACCTCAACAGGGTCCACATGGAAAAACAAATAACCGTCGTCCATGTACAACGAACTCACATCGGCACCGTTGGGATTGTAGTTCAGGCGTTTTTCCAATTCTTTGGTGTTGTACACATCGCCTTTGTTTATCCCGAAAATATTGCCCAAATATTTCGAATCATAGAGGTAATTGCCTGTCCATGAAATATTTCGGAAATAATATTTGCGGCCTTCTTCCAATTTTATTTTTACAGCAACATCCTTTTTCAATTTTTCCCTTCTTCCAACATGGCTTGTTTTGGTCACCACATTGCCCTCTTTGTCGCGTATTTTATCTTCACTTTTCTTGTACGTGTAAACAGTATCTGAAATTAACTTCACATCTCTATATCCGTTTTCATTGTAAAAATCAAGCAATTTCGACTTGTCTTCCTCGTACTTGGCACGGACAAACTTTGACCTTTGCCAAAAAAATCCAGGTTTTTTCCTTTTGGTCTTTTTAAGCTTCGACTGAATTTTTTTATCAGGAAACACCACATTCCCTTCTATTTCTAATTTGGCAATTTTGACTTTACTACGCTTGTTTATGTTGATGAGTAACGAAACACTATTGTTCATCGAGGTATCTATGCTTTGGGTAATTTTCACTTCGGCATTCATGAAACCCTTGTCGGCATAAAACTTTTTGATGGTGTTTTGGGTGTTTTTGATGGCGGCATCGGTGATTATTTTGCCCCTTATCAAACGAATTTTGTCTTTGATGTCGTCTTGCTCGCTTTTGGTGGCACCCTTGAAAATGTATTTTGACAAACGGGGCCTTTCGACCAAGTAAAAATCCAAATACACATTTTCGCCTTCCAACTTCAGAATGCTGACTTCGATATTCCCTATCAAGCCCTGGTCCCAAAGTTTTTTAACGGCGTTTGAAATGGCGTCGCTGGGTATTCTTATCTTATCTCCTATTCTAAAGCCCGATATGGAAACGATGGCGCCTGCATCCAAAAAACGGGCTCCCGAAACCGATATATCGGCAATTTTGTACTCACGCGGGGTACTCAAATCGATGCCCGCGGCATTGCCCAATGTACTGTTGAGGGGTGTTTGTGCTTGCAGAATATATGCGACAGCAAAAAAGAAAATCAGACTGGCAAATATCCTCATGAATGGCTACGGACTAATTGTTCGCTTATTTTGCCAAACCTACGCTCCCTGCCTTGAAAGCTTACGATGGCCTCGTGCAAATGCTCTTTTCTGAAATCGGGCCAAAGTATAGGACTAATATACAATTCGGAATAGGCCGCTTGCCAAAGCAAAAAGTTGCTTAGCCTATTCTCGCCGCTAGTACGGATAATCAGTTCTGGGTCGGGTATGTTTTTGGTATCCAAATACGACGAAAACAATTCGGCGTCGATGTCTTCTACACTTAGGTTTCCTTTGTTTACTTCTTGTGCCACTTGTTTCACGGCTTCTACTATTTCCCATCGGCTACTGTAGCTAAGGGCTAGCACTACCGTAGTGCCAGTAGAGGTAGAGGTTAGTTCTATGGCTTCTTTCAATTCCTTTTGACAGGAATTGGGCAAGGAAGAAGTAGCTCCTATAGTAGCCAAACGAATGTTGTTTTTTTTAAGTGTTGGAGCTTCAGACCGAATAGTCGAAATCAACAAACTCATCAAAGCATTCACTTCTTCCACTGGTCTGTTCCAGTTTTCAGTAGAAAAAGCGTAAAGTGTCAAAAACCCAATTCCCAATTCTGCACATCCTTCCACAGTGTCGCGCACGGCTTTCAATGCGTTTTTATGACCAAAAATGCGTGCGGCACCCCTTTGCTTTGCCCAGCGGCCATTTCCGTCCATGATTACGGCAATGTGCGAGGGTAGATTATCTTTATTTATTACTGACAAAAGAGGAACGTGTTGGATAAACGGCTACAAATATGAGGCTAAATTGGCTATAAATCAATCAAAATGCTTAGGACAATATACTTTGTACAAACTGTAGCTAACGCAAATGCCGTTGTAAAAATACCAATCGAGCGTGTTGGCGTTTCCACCGTAGGTTTCTTCGCTCACATTGTCTAGCAAATCGGTAAAGGTTTTTCTTGCTACAGCTTCCGCAATAAAATTCCAACGTTGTCCCATCTTGATGCGCAATCCTATTCCTACTGGCACTACGGGTTGTATCGGGAGGGCGTTGGAGTTGGAATAAGAAGAAAAATAAAACAAACCCAGCCCACCAGCAAAATAGGGAGTCCAGGTGACTCTGCCCGAATTGCTTCTGTAATTCAAGAAATTGTATTCTACTTGCAAGGCACCCTCGTACAACACATTTTTAAAAGACATGTCGCGCTTTACATATACAGGGTCCGAAGATTTTGAGTCAACGGCCTTTATGCCGCCCACCATGATGTGGTAGCGTATGCCCACTGCAGGGGTAATGTTGTTTTTGTAAAAAAATAAAACGGCGGGCCTGTAGTTCTTTAGCTCGAAATTATCGTTTGTGTAATCGCCCTTGTAATTGGTACCCCCAGCGCCAAATCCAAACTCATGCTTTTGAGCTTGTGCAAAAAAGGCACACAACATGATAATTAGTAAATATACCCTCATTCGAAATTGAAAATGGCTGCAAAGTTAGGACTTCTCAAAACAATTCCTTCAAATTAGGCTCTAAACCTTGTGTAGGAAATATATCCTCCCATAACACCACTCAAATGCACCTCGGCAAGTACATGCAATTTCCATTTACATCTTTGTCCGAACTAGAGATATTCAGTTTGAAAACACGCCCAACGTGCGCAATAAAAACATTTTTAGTTTTCCAGGACTCTTAATCTCCATGCTAGCGCAATGGATTGGCGAAGCGAAACTTGTATTTTTTTGCATACAAATTCTAGCCAAATTCGGCACGAGAGACGCATTCGCTAAACTCTAGCGCCAGAAATGAACGTCTTAAACCAGTTGGATAAAAAGAGAAGTTATGTAGGAGTAATTATCCTTTAATATGCTGAAATTCAGTATTTTTCATAAAATTTCTCCCCAATATATAATCCCTAATTC
>DMUD01000223.1:0-9947 GCA_003476475.1 Cytophagales bacterium
CAAAAAAGTTACATGCAAAATTGGCTCACATGCAGGCACACACAAATCTTCCAACCAGTTCCCATAATAGTACGTCGGAACACCTCCTTCGGCATCATAACTTACCCAATTACCATTCCTTAAAAAAGTTCGTTTTGATTCGTAGTTTATAAATGTGGAATCTACCATTTTTAAATTCCAAGTGCCTAGAAGTTTTTCACTATCATCATTAGTAACAAGCTGTCCATTGAATTTATTTTTTTTCAAATCGTACGCATTCAACCCCATAATTACAGTATCTGGTTTTTGGTCTTCGTTCAAATCATATACTCCTTTTACGACCAATCTTGAATAATTACTATTGGAAATTTGCCAGACCTTTTTTGGTTTCTTATCGGCTTCAAAGTCAAAAGCAAGGTATTTGGCGGTTTGGTCTACCCCCCAGGTGCCCCATTTCCATTTCTTATCCTTGAAATTGAATTGCCAATAGTACCCTGAAGAATCACAATTGAGAAAAATCGCACTGCGCAAACCTTTACTTTCAATTTGTTGTGCGCTGTACGAAACACCATTTACAGTCATATCGGAAACATACCAACCAAACCACTTCCTAATGTTATCTTCTTGCATTCTAAGTTGTCCACTACCCAGCCCTAAAAGATTTTGCAATCCCGATTCACCCGCCCCCCCGCGTTGTTGCGCCTGATCTGCAACTGTTACACTAAAACCATCTGGTGTTGATACAGCCACAGGTGTGGTAGGTGGCACACCCGCACCAGTAGCAGCTGGAAATGTAAGAGGGTTACGCTTGCTAACATCTGGTGAAGAAGGCTTCTCTTCAGTGCTACCGCTGGCACTGGTGGCAGGCGTTGGGTCGTCGGAAGTCTTTTTGTTACAAGAACTGGCGAAAAAAGAGACTAAAAACGCGAAAGCCGCAATTTTGAAGTAGTGTAAAGAATTTTTCATAATCTTGTAAAAATAAGTTCTACAACGTTAAGAAAATACTTGCAACAATCAAATGCATGCAATTGGGCATTTTGTAAACATTTCATTAAATTCTAAGTAATTTTATACCCAATATCTTACACGCACCCAAGTATGCCAATACTGTATTTATGGGTTAGTTTGTTAAAAAAAAGCCATCTCTATTTGCTTTTTTTTTGCGCTACTTCCATTTTTATTATTGCACCTTTTCACAGCCACGCACAAAAAGTAAAAGAAGAGGCGGTGTACGAACTTTTTGATGTATCGCTTGAAGAATTATTGAATATTGGGATGGTATCGGCATCGAAAAGAAAGCAAAGTCTTTCCGATGCGCCTGCCACTGCTTATGTGTTCAGCCAAGACCAAATACGGGCAAGGGGCTATACCAACCTTTCAGAACTATTGGAAGATGTGCCCGAAATAGAAGTACAGCGTAACTCCAATCCCGAATTTCGAAACATCTTTTCCTTCAGGGGCATATCGGGCAATGAGAAGTTTTTGATTTTGCTGAACGGGGTACGCATTACGCCAGCCACGGGCGACAGCTATACCTTGGGCAGCAACTTTTCGTTGACCAATGCCAAAAGGGTGGAAGTAATTTTGGGGCCTGCCTCGGCTTTGTATGGGGTAGATGCATTTAGTGGCATCGTCAACATCATCACCCGTTCACAGGAAACAAATGAATATCGACAAGTAGAGGGTAGCAGTGCGTATGGCATGTACAACAGTAGCCACAATTCGTTTACAGCCGGCACAAAAGTGGGGAAACTGGCTTTTTCTATTTCGGGCAATGTATATGCTTCCGACGAACCCAACTATCAGAAAACCAACTCAGAACAATTTAATTGGTATAACCATTATACCCAAAAAAACGGCACCATTGTGGAATCGCCATTTTACCACCGCATCAACACTTTGCAAGCTTTTCAGCACAGCGCCGGAGGGAGCTACCACGGCAGTCCGCTTTCTGTGCAGTTTGGTATGCCCACTCGCTCCCATTTTATCAATGCCGATTTGAGTTACTCCAATTTCAACATTGGCTATGTGCGCCATTACGAAAGCCACAGTTCGGCTTACGGCATCGACCCTCGTTTTACGCTATACGATGCCTCTAGTTTTGTGGGGCAAACCCAAGAAGTAGTGTATGGAAAACACAGCTTTACTTCCTTCAACAAAAAATGGGGCTTGCAAAGTAGTTTCATGCAAAGCAACTATGAAACAAACCCCGAAAGTCATTTTGCCAATGCCTCTTCAAGATGGCAAAGAGGATATATCTACTCATTTGGACAAAGTTCGCGCGTAGAAGAACAGTTCAACTACGAGTTTTCGAGCCGAATGTCACTGGTGGCTGGAGTTTTGTACGAAAATCTGTCGGCATTGCCGCGCACCGGTCTTTCCCAAAAGCCTTTCGACAAAAACCAACCTGGCCAATTGCAAGAAATTTACTTCATAGGTGCTGCAGGTTACAAACCCATTGCACTGAACGAGAAAGCGGTATTCAACGATTCATTGGCCATAAAACAAAATTTTTACAATTTAAAATACCAAAACTATGGCGGTTTTGCACAGTTTCAGTTTAATCCGTGGAAAATATGGGAAATAACCTTGGGTATGCGTTATGATTACAATACCCGTTTTGGTGGAAGTTTCAACCCAAGAGCGGGGCTCGTTTTCTTGCCCAACAAAAAATTCAGGTTCAAGATGTTGTATGGGGAAGCCTACCTTGCTCCTTCGCCCCAAAAAGCCTACCAACAAGCGGGGGCTTTCTATTCCTACGACCCCAACAGCAGGGTGCTTCTAGCTGACTATTTTAGAGTGCCCAATGCCAACCTGAAGCCCGAAAAACTTCGTGAGTTGGAAGCCAATACTTCTTACATGTTTACAAGTAATTTGTCCATTGGAATCAATGGCTTTTATACACGTGTGGAAAACTTGATTGACTTTTTTGGCACCGCCACGAGCAATTTGGCACCTTCCAACATTAAAGCATCTAAATTGGAAACCTCATTGAACAAGGGAACATCGGAAATGTATGGCGGAACTGTAAGGGCAAACTTAATGTACAAACTTTGGAGAATAAACTTCAATTGGTTTGCCTCCTACAGCTATATAGATGGAAATATAAACAATGGCCCCCTACTACTTACCGCCAAAAATACGGTCAAAGGCGGGGTAGAAATTACCACAAAACGTTTGGCAATTACACCAAAAATACTAATTCGTGACCAATCGCTCAGCTCCCAACTAGAACCCATCAGCAACGCCAATTTTTCCAATGATGCCTTTGCAGTTTTACATCTTTATGCCCACTATTTGTTAATAAACAAAGAGCATTATAAATTTCGCTTATCGGCAAAAGTAAACAACCTGACCAACACCAAGTATTACAATGTATTTGCAGGAAACGAAGAAGGAATGGGCTTCACTCCGCAAGACCCCGTAAGAGCCAATGTGGGAATATGTTTAGAACTTTGAAAAACAAGACCAAATACAGAAAATATATTTCAATTGTTATGCCTATCAGTTTCTTGATGGCATTTTCTGCTTGCAATAAAAATGAAAAAATATTGTATAAAAATGAAAAGACAGCGATTGAAGGCACTTGGTATGTAGATAAAATTAAATTTTATGACTTAGTAAACGGCACATCCGAAGTCTCCAATTTTTATTTTGATTCGAAGCCACTAGTTATCCAAAACAGTTTCGATAACATGGATGCCCAGTTCACCTTGTACAACGATGGAACATATTCTTCAGTAAGCCATCGGTTGGGCATCTATTTTGCACTGAGTGGGAACCAAAACCCTGCCACTAACCCCAACGGGAACAAAGGCCTATGGCAATTGATAGATAATGGCAAAAAAATTTACTTCGACAAAGGAATTTATGAATTCGACGGCAACTCTCCGCGTTACTATAGCATTGTGAAAATAAACGAGGACTCATTACTATTCGAAACTTCTGAACCAAAAGCCGTATTCGATTGGGCCTATTTGTATGGCACTGTAAACATGCGCTTGGACTTTTACCCCCTTTTGTCGAATACACATTGCAACACCGGCGACAATACATACGGTGGGGCTGAATTTGCGCAAGCTTTTGGGCCGTTCCTTGGCTACAAAGATGCCACACTCGACATCGACATCACACTCAATCCTTTTGGAATTGGGCTCAGAAGGGGTATTACAAAAGCATTTGAAGACATTTACAACCCAAAAACATTTCCCAGATTCGATAGTTGCTACAAAGCAAATTTGCCAACTTACTACAATGTAGGTTTTACAAATGGCCAAAATTTAAAAAGCTCCGTCAAAACGCGCTTTTCAAAAATCACGTTTTACTTTTCACGCAAACCAACCCAACAATAATTATGAGGTTGTATATAGCCATATTGCTTTTAGGGTTAATGTGCAAAGTTGGTTTCACACAAACCACTGAAGCTATAAAGGCTACCGCCGATTCGTTGGCAACTACTGGAAAAGAGCATTTTCATAAAGGGGACTTCGCCAAATCGAAAGAAAATTACTTCAAGTGTTTTGCATTGCAAAAAAAGGTGTTGAACGAAAAATCGGATAAATATGAAAAAACCCTTTTTCTGATTGCAGAATTGTTTCACGAAGTAGGCAATGTAACGGTGGCAGAAAAAGTTTTGCAAAACGACTTGGAGCTCATAAGCCGTCATTGGGGAAAACATTCTTCCCAATATGCCCGCAGCATAGAATTGCAAGGACGAGTATGTATGGAAAAAGACGAATACGAGGCTGCCGAGAACTTCCTGAAAACCGCCCAAAACATTTACGAAAAGGAAAATCCTAAAAGCCTGACGATAGCAACCAATTTGGTGTACCAAGGTCAGCTATATAGCAACCAAGGGTACTACACGGCGGCCGAAGCTTTGTTTCGCAAAGCACGGTTCATTTTTCACAAACAAACGGATGTGCCTACCGAACATCGTGCTATGCTTTTGTTGGGCATGGGCGAATTGTACACCAAACTTCACAACTACAAAAAAGCAGTCGACATTTTCAACGAGCTCATATACCTAAGCCAAAAAGCCTATGGCAAAGAGCACCCATACATAGCGAAATCCGATTTTTATTTAGGAAGTATTTTCTTGGAAACTGGGTATGGCAAAAACGCAAAACCACATGTTTTTGCGGCACATGAATCTTTTTCGAATTACTACGGTCAGCGACATCCCAAAACACTGCTAGCCAAAAGTTTGCTAGCCAAATATTATACCTTCACACAACAAAATGACAAGGCCGACAGCCTGTATAAACTTATACTCGAGCAACTTGAATTTAATTCAGAAGAAAAACACATAGTGAACAGTAAAATTGAAGCAGGATTGGCCTCGCACTATTATCGATTGGGAAAGTATGATGAAGCGATAGACCTGCACAAAAGAAGTTTGTATGTAATAAAAGAATTTTTGGAAAACTCGCACCCCTTTTACATTCAAACCATCAATGACCTAAGTTTCTTGTATTGGGCAAGTGGGAAAAACCATTTGGCAGAAAACTATTTCGAACGAAGCACGACCAACTACATCAACCAGTTTAACCGTTATTTTGCTTTTTTGAGCGAACAAGAAAAAAGCCATTTCTATCATGATATTCGTTTGTTTTTCGACAAGTACAATTCCTACATCATTTCACACTTGAAAGACAACCCAGACCTGACAAAAAACATGTATAACAACCAGTTGGCTACAAAAGCGTTGTTATTCCATACCAGCCAAGGCATACGGAAACAAGTAATGCAAACAAACGACCCTAAACTGCAAGAAAAGCACAAAAACTGGATACGCATGAAAGACCATTTGTCTAAATTGTACAAATTGGTTGAGGAGGATGGTTCGGAAGAAAACGAACAGTTACTAGATTCGCTAGAAGAAAAAGCCAATTCGATTGAAAAAGAAATCTCGCTGCGCATAGAACTGAACAAGACAAAAGGTGAGAATGTGTTGCAAGAATACAAATGGGACGACATCCAAAAATCGTTGGCGGCCGACGAGGCAAGCGTGGAAATCATTAGGGTGCAAGAATTTGAACCCAATTATGGAGGTAAATTCAACCAAGAAATTTACTACGTTGCCCTTATCATTACCAAAAACACCAAAAAAAGGCCTGCCATAATAGTCCTAAAAAACGGGAAAGACTTAGAAGGAAAATTGCTACGCTACTACCGAAATTTCATTCAGTATAACATGGACGACAAATTGTCCTACCTGCATTTTTGGGAACCCATAAAGGCTTCGAAACACCTACAAAACATCAACAAAATATACATTTCCTGCGATGGAGTTTTCAACCAAATCAACATTAACACCCTTATACATCCAGAAACCTATAAAACCGTTTTTGAAGAACAAGACATACACTTGGTAAGCAATACCAAAGACATTGTTCGTTTGAAAACAATCACTGAAAAAACAAATGGGAAAACAATCCTAATGGGATATCCAGACTACTACCATTCTCAAAAAAAAGGTTTCACAGCCCCAAAAAACAAAGAATACATAACCAATCATGTGCAGCACAGAACAAGGGGACATCACGATTTACAAGATATTATGCGCGGAGGTAAAATAATGGAACTGCCAGGCACTAAAATTGAAATTGAAGAAGTTTCCAAAATTTTTTCGTCCCAAAACGAACCACACGATATTTATATGGGCACAGAGGCCAATGAAGCCAAATTAAAAACAATTGAAAACCCAGCTGTACTACACATAGCCACCCACGGCTATTTTTTGTCAGATATGGAAGAAGTAGAAGACAGCCTGCTTTCAGATACGATGGTATTTGAATCTTTCAAAGAAAATCCGCTTACACGTAGTGGTATAATGCTAATGGGGGCAGGCCACGCCTATTCCGACGAAACATTAGAACAAGAATTGAATGCCGTAAAAAAAGCTGAAAATTATGAAGACGGTATTCTCACAGCTTACGAAGCCTTGAACATCAACCTTTCGGGTACCGACCTTGTCATACTTTCGGCGTGCGAAACGGGACTTGGCGAAGTGAAAAATGGAGAAGGCGTATATGGCCTTCAAAGAGCGTTGCAAACGGCAGGCGCCAAGTCGGTAATAATGAGCTTGTGGAAGGTAAGCGACCAAGCCACCAAAGAATTAATGGTAAATTTTTACAATGAATGGGTAAAAAATCACGATAAAAGAAAAGCATTTCGAAGCGCCCAAGCCAAACTAAAAATAGATTTCCCTGAGGCCATTTATTGGGGAGCTTTCGTAATGATAGGGGAATAAAAACAATTTATAGCATTTGAAAACAATTAAAATCGTCATCGTCTCTATGTTCCTACTTTCAGGAATACTTAGTTATTTATTATACCAACAAAAATCGAAACGAATCGCGTCTCAAACCAACAAAAAAGAGATGGGCTGGAATGCCATAGCGGTAAAGAAAATGTGGGTAATAAACAACAAAGACACCACCGTTTTTTTAAAAAAAGACGGTATTTGGAAACGAAACGCACAATTCGATGGAATGGGAGAAGCCATTCAAATATTGAATTATCTTTCAACCATGCAGTTGGAAAATGTGAATGCCCTCAATTTCAATTCCGAATACGAACTTCACACCTTTGACAAGGCAGGCAAACTTGTGAACAAGATAGAAATTGGGCAAGAATCAAAAGTTGGGATATGCTATGCAAGAATAAACAATGGCCAAATTGTGAGCCTATCCAATCTACAAAACAAAAGTTCGCTGCGAAAGATGTTAAAAATTTCAATTTGAAGCTTCCATTCAGCACTAATCACTTGTTTATTTGAGTAGGATATTTTTTTTTATTGCATAACTTTGTCAGTAAATCTATATACCAAAAATCAATAAAACCCCGATGAGATTCATCATATCCTCCTCCTCACTTTTAAAACAGCTCTCTAGCATAAGCGGTGTTATCGCTTCAAACCCTATCGTTCCAATTCTTGAGAATTTTTTGTTTGAAGTAAAAGAATCGACACTCACGATTACAGCTTCTGATATGCAAACTTCCATGATTACAGAAATGGAAGTAGAATCAAAAAAATCAGGTAGTATATGCGTACCTGCCAAAATTCTTATTGACACATTAAAAAATCTTCCTGAACAACCCCTCACCTTTACAATCGACGAGGAAACATATAGCATTGAAATAAGTTCAGATAGGGGCAAATATAAACTTTCAGGCGAAAACGCGACCGACTTTCCAAAAGCACCTGTTATTAGTGGCGGAGATGCCTTGGAAATACCTTCCGATATTTTGTTGAGGGCTATCAACATGACCCTTTTCGCAGCAAGCAATGACGAATTGCGCCCAGCCATGACAGGAGTATACATAAGCATGAACGACACCAACGTAACTTTCGTTGCCACCGACGGTCATCGCCTTGTACGATACCGCCGTGTAGATATTGCCTCAGACTCCAATACTTCCATCTTAATTCCGAAAAAGGCACTCACTTTACTGAAATCTTCCCTGACTTCCGACAACACTTTAGTTGTGCTGGAATTCAATACCTCAAATGCATACTTCAGTTTTGGCAATACTAAAATGATATGCAGACTTTTGGACGAGCGTTTCCCCGATTATGAAAACGCTATTCCTGTCAACAACCCAAATAAACTAAATATTGATCGAAACGAATTTTTGAACTCTTTGAAAATTACTTCGATATATGCCAACAAAACCACACACCAAGTGCGATTAAAAATGGCAGGAAGTGAACTTCAAATTTCAGCCGAAGACATTGATTTCAGCAACGAAGCCAACGAAAGGCTATCTTGTGATTTTGTAGGTGAAGACATGGAAATTGGATTCAATGCCAAATTCTTGTTGGAAGTACTCAACACCATGGATGCCCGCGATGTGACCGTAAACCTCTCGGCACCCAACCGCGCTGGAGTTGTTACCCCTACCGAACAAAATGCGAACGAGGATTTGCTTATGCTCGTAATGCCTGTAATGCTAAATAGCTATTCTTAGTAGATTTTATAAAAAAAACAAGAAAAAGGGCTTAAATAAATGTTTAAGCCCTTTTTCTTTTTAAGCCCCTGAAGATATCATATTTAGCAATTCCCAATACTTGCAAACGATAGCAAATTGAAACTCGCAACACCCCAAGCCCATACTTTACGCTACGCTTGAAATTGATGCTGCTGGCATCTGGAAAATATTTAGTTGGACAAGAAACCTCGCCCATTTTATAACCTGCAAAACTAATTTGCCCCAACATTTCGTTGTCGAAAACAAAATCATCGTTGTTTTGGTGCAAAGGCACTGCCTCCAAAACTTCTCTTGAAAAAGCCCTATATCCCGTATGATACTCGGAAAGCTTCTGAGACATGAGCAAATTTTGGAAAAAAGTCAGAAAACGGTTAGAAATGTATTTGTACATAGGCATCCCCCCAGATAGTGCCCCTTTTCCCAAAATTCTAGACCCAAGCATGACATCGTATAAACCCCTTGCAATGGGATACACCATTGCTTCGATTAACAATGGTGTATACTGATAATCGGGATGTAACATAACTACTATATCGGCACCATTTTCAAGTGCTTTTTTGTAACAAGTTTTTTGATTGCCTCCGTAACCGGTATTTTTTTCGTGACGAATCACAGTATTTATTCCCAATTCTTTAGCTTTTTGAAACGTATGATCGCTGGAAAAATCATCGACCAATATTACTTCGTCAACAATGTCGAAAGGAATTTCTCGGTATGTGCGTTCAAGTGTTGGTTCGGCATTGTACGCCGGCATTACAATCACTATTTTTTTTTTACCTATCATGAACTTCAGTTAAAATCAAAGAACAAATGTAAAGACTGCTTTCAAATTTCTTTGAAAAAGTTGTAGCAGATGACTAGATTTTCTTGTTTCATATTTTCAATTTCTTTCTATATTTCTGAAATTTTCTTCCTTGAATATCGAAATGAACAAAATAAAACTATTCGGCACCTTAGGCCTATTGGCTTTT
>DMUD01000223.1:10233-13582 GCA_003476475.1 Cytophagales bacterium
TCTTGTGAAAAAAAATCCCACCTTCAGCTGAATGTTCATTTCAACAAAATTAATATTTCATGGAACGGGAAGGAGAGGCTAATTGGCGGAGTGCCTTTGCTGGAAAACACACTTTTGAAATGCCATGAAACAAGAGAAATCAAAACCGACTCGCACTATGTTTTCGAGTTTTTACACAACTTAAAAGACCATGTGGAAATCATGGCTAAGGTATCGGAGAGAGGCAACAATATTGTGTTTTTTTTGAGCCCAAACAATTATCACACCCAAAAAGCAAAAGATTTTGTAGGGATATTTTTTGACAGCATTCCCCAATTTCAGAAAGCTAATGCGTTTTACAAGTACAATTTGGGAGGTACTTGGTCTAAAGCCCAACCTTTTTCATCTATACGCCAAATAAAACATCTTCACAACGATTTATTAATTTGGAAATACACCGATGGAACCTTTGCAGCTTGTTTACCATTATTTGGCAAGGGATACCAAACTTCTATCGGAACTTACAAAAAACACTTTGGGCTAAAAGCCTACCATTCTATTAATGGGCATAACGAAAATAACATCCCTATTATGACACTGGCTTTTGGAAAAAAAATAGAAGATGTAGTGAAAACACTTCGCAAAGAGTGCCAAGGAAAAAATATAGCGTTGGATTCTTTACCTCAAATAAAAGAATTCATCGACTAGCTGCTACCTAATTCTATTAGCTGAACGCACTGCATCTTCATCGCGTTTGATAAAAAAATTGGCCAAAAAATTGAACAGTAAGGCAATTATTGGAAGGAAAAACCCCAATTTATATTCGCCATATGTAGGATGTGGCAAAATCTTGTCAGCCTCACTAATGTGGAAGTAAAGCAAAAGCAAAAGAATCACCAAAAAAACTGCATTTAAAAAACCATATTTCATTTGACGAACCCTCTTTTTAAAAGAAAAAAGAGAAAGAATGGATAATAAGGATATCATGCCAGACAAAATAACGATGTAAACGGTACTGGTTTCGTTTACATTGATATTGGCAAGTTGGTTGGCTTCTTTTGATGCTGAAATATAAGTGAGCGAAACAGGTGTGAATATAATTTCATCATCGGTGTGTTCATTGACTTTCACCCATATCTTGGTAAAGCAAAAGCTCACCATCACTACTACGACTCCCAACAAAAAAAGTGATTGAATGCGCTGTATCATGGTTGAAAATTAGGGTTTAATAGTTTCTAACATTAAAAACTTACAATTCAATATCAATCAAAATCATGTATTGTTTAAACGTTCGGGCCAAGGATCTTTTTTCAAAAGCGGTTGCTGAAGGGCTGCCACCGCTAACCTATCGCATCTTTCATTTTCAGGATGCCCTGCATGCCCCTTAAGCCAAACAAATTTAACTTTGTTTCTTCTAAATAATGGAATAAAACGCTTCCATAAATCTATGTTTTTTTTGTCTTTGAAACCACTTTTTTCCCATTTCCAAAGCCACCCTTTCGAAACCGCATCCACTACATATTTCGAATCGGAATAAATTGTGATGTCCAAGTTGATACTTTTCAATGCTTCCAATCCGGCAATCACTGCCCACAATTCCATTCGGTTGTTGGTAGTATGGTCGTATCCTTCCGAAATTTCCTTGCGCAAGCCATTGAATTCCAGTATGACACCATAACCTCCACGTCCAGGGTTTCCGCTGCATGCGCCATCTGTAAAGATATTTATCATTTCTTAAGCAAATCTAAGCCTATGTCTTTCCTGTAATTTTTTTTCTGCCATTGAATCGTATCAGCTGCCAAATTGGCTTTGGCAAGTGCTTCTTCAATGTGTGAACCAAAGGCTGTCAAAGCGATAACTCTTCCACCAGAATTCACCAATTTTCCCTCTTTTTTTGAAGTGCCTGCATGAAAAACCAATACATCTTGAGCATTTTCTATACCCGTTATCGAAAATCCTTTTTCATAGTCTTCAGGATAGCCGCCAGAAACAAGCACTACGGTAGTGGTAGTGCGAGAATCAATTTCGAGCTTAGTTTTATGAAGCGTTTTAGTGCCCACATCTTCAAAAATATCGACCAAATCGGACTTTATTCTTGGAATAACTGCCTCCGTTTCAGGGTCACCCATTCGTGCGTTGTATTCAATGGTGAAAGGCTCATCTCCCACTTTTATCAACCCAAAAAAGATAAAACCTGTATAGTTTATCCCTTCTTTTTTCAATCCTGAAACAGTGGGTCTTACAATTCGTTCTTCCACTTTTTGCATGAATATTTCATCTACAAATGGCACTGGTGATACCGCTCCCATACCTCCTGTATTGAGGCCTGTATCGCCTTCACCTATACGCTTGTAGTCTTTCGCTTCAGGCAAAAGAAGGTAGTTTTCCCCATCGCAAAGGGCAAAAACAGATACCTCTATGCCAGTCAAAAACTGTTCAACGACCACTTTAGTACTTGAATCGCCAAATTTTCTTTCTTGAATCATCTCTTTCAGAGTAGCGACAGCTTCCTCGTTGGTTTGGGCTATGACAACTCCCTTTCCTGCGGCTAATCCATCGGCTTTCAAAACCACTGGTAGTGAATGCTTTGATACATACTCTACACCATCGTTTAGCGTTTGAAAGGTAAAAGTGCGAGAAGAGGCCGTCGGTATCCCGTACTTATTCATAAATTTCTTTGAGAAATCTTTACTTCCTTCCAGCTGAGCCCCCATTTTGTCAGGGCCTATGATGTTTAGGCTACTTAAAGCTGGATTAGACAACAGATGATCTTTAATGCCCATTACCAAAGGAACTTCTGGACCCACTACCACCATGCCAATGTTTTCCTTCAGCACTAAGTTTTCGATAGCAGAAAAATCTTCCACCCCAATACCCGTATTTATCCCGAGATTTTCTGTTCCTGGATTGCCAGGCGCCAAAAACAATTTATCGCATTTGGAGCTTTGAGCCAATTTCCACGCCAAAGCATGTTCTCGCCCTCCGGAACCTATTAACAAAATATTCATCGCCAAATTTTAAATTCTAGACAAAACTTCTCTGCCCATCGCCTCAGTACCTAGAAGTTTGTCGGTATTAGTAGAAGTATCTGCAATGTCTTTAGTACGGAAACCAGCTTTCAAAGTAGCAGCCACAGCAGCTACAATCGTATTGGCTTCAGACTTTAGGCCAAAAGAAATTTCAAACATCAAAGCCGCAGAAAGGATAGAGGCAAGTGGGTTGGCCAAACCTTTTCCTGCAATGTCGTGTGCCGAACCATGAATAGGCTCGTATAAACCAACTTTGTCGCCCACCGAAGCGGAAGCCAACATGCCCATACTACCTGCAATTTGGGAAGCCTCGTCGGTGAGTATGTCGCCAAACAAGTTGG
>DMUD01000186.1 GCA_003476475.1 Cytophagales bacterium
TTCCTGGCACTTGCAACATTGGTCCTAAAGAGATTGCAATGAGAAAAAGAGCGAGTATCTATGCCGCGATATTTTTTGTCGTTTTAACCGCCCTTCTTTTTTTACTTGACATTGATAAAGCATGGAGATTCATAATATTTATTCCTGCATTTACCTTTGCTGTTACATCTCAACAATGGTATTTTAAGTTTTGTGTTTATTTCGGCTTAAAAGGAGTGTTTAACTTTGGGGATATGGGTCAGCAATTCAACATTGAACAAAAGGAAAATTTCAAAAAAGACAGAATTAAGGTGGCGAAAATGATGGTTGCTGGGCTTTTATTTGGCGCAATAATTACCACCTTGTTTTACCTATTGCCTTGATGAGTTAAAATCTTCTTTTTGAGAATCCTGAACAGTTTCCTACTTTTGCCCCGCATTTACTAAATACTATTTATGAGACCTTATATCGCGTTGATGGCTCTTGCTTTACTATGCCTTCAATTTCCCTTGCTTGCGCAAACAACTTATTATTCAAGAGCTACTGCCAATACATGGTCTTTAAGTTCTGGCGGAGCCGATTGCTCTTGCTCACCAACTACAGCTGATTACGTAGTGATTGAGCACAATTGGGCAAACGTCTCTTTTTATCCATTAACCCACCCAGCAAATCTTGCTTTTGGAACTTTTCTATCTGTAAATCCCTTTAGAGTTACTGTAAAGAATGGCGGCGTTTGTTATCAGCAGCCAAATTTAACAACTGGTACAGAAATATTTGTAGAATCAGGTGGTTTTTGGGGTTACAATGGTTCGTTAAATCTCGACGCTTCTTTTGCCAATGCAGCTAAAGTGATGCAAAACGCAGGAACCATCTTGGTAAATGGATCTTACAACAATGATATCGCCATTACGGGTGGTGGTACGTTTTGTAAAAATGGTTCTTGGGTAAATGACGCTTCTGGTTCTTTGCGCGGAATTACCGATGCAAATATGGATGCCTATTTTACCGATGATGCTTATGGTTGCACCGATTGTTGTGTGAACGCAAGCACCCTACCAGTAGAACTTGCTTCATTTTTAATTACCAAAAACGGTAATACAGTTACAGCAACTTGGACTACCGCATGAGAAATTAATAATGATTACTTTGAGTTAGAAGCTTCAAATGATGGTGAAAACTGGACGAGCATCGCCACCATCAAAGGGGTAGGTAATAGCAACAACATCAATGATTATGCTTTTGAAGACAACAACCTTAGAGGCTTCGACATCAAATACTATCGCTTAAAACAAGTCGATTTTGACGGCACCACAAGCTATTCATTTACTCGTTTTGTGCAGTTGGCAGCAAAAGATGGTGATTTTGATGTAATTCAAAATGAAAACGAAATTGTAGTGACTTTGAATTACAAAAATGCATCTGTACAAACTTACTTGTACGATATGAATGGTAACCAATTAGTGAATGGTATCATCTTCAGCAAAAACACAGTATCGTTCTCTAAAAACAACCTAGCATCAGGCGTGTATATGGTGCAAGTAGTATCGGCTAACCAAGTGCTTAGCAAAAAAGTGTTTGTAAATAACTAATTCACCTTCAACTCAAAGTAAGCCATTTTGCTGCCGTTTGGCTCGCAAGTGCTCATCACAATTTTATCGCCCACAATGCCGTAGCTAATTTGTCCCAATCGCTCTTCAGTGTTAAATCTTTGGGCTGCCGACCATTTTCCATTCTCACATACTTTGTAGTATAAATTTAAATTGTCGTTTTTGTTTTCATAAAAGTAGAAAAGCTTTCCTTTCAAGCTAAAAACATACATGAAGCGAACAGCAGTGTTTTTTATTTCATCGTCAACTATGCTGGTCCATTTGTCTTTTTCTAAAGTTAA
Source organism: Cytophagales bacterium (assembly GCA_003476475.1). Taxonomy (GTDB): domain Bacteria; phylum Bacteroidota; class Bacteroidia; order Cytophagales; family UBA9547; genus UBA9547. Next base: position 1,868 of record DMUD01000186.1, read on the forward strand.
AATGTTTGCTTTTTGATCGCCACTAAATGCCGAGAAATACACAGCTAAATTCGCATTATTGTTGATGTACTGGTTGTTTCTAATCATTTCCTTACCGCCTACATAAGCCTTTTTCCAAAGAGTCCATGTGTTGTTTTCTAAAATGTACATTACACCTTTTAGGTTCTTATAGGCTTCAAACTTTAGCAACAAAGTGTTGTTGTAATTCAAAATAGAAACAGCAGAAACATTACCTGTAGTGAAGTTGGCATTGCCCACTACCTTCCACGCATCGTTTTCAAAAGTGTACAAAGTGCTGTTGTTGCTAGCGTCGAAATTCATCACATAAATTTTCTCTCCAACAGATCGGAAGATACTTAGTATTTCGTTTGGCAAACCTTGTAAAGTAAGGTTGTTCCAAGTATCTCCATTGAACTGAAAAATGCTGTTTTCTCCTGCTATTGTTTTCGTATAGAAATACAAATTCCCTTTTGTATCGGCATGAAAATTACTGTACGATCTGTTATAGTCATTATCGCTAAAAGTACGATCTAACTTAACCCATGTGCCATCAACATATTTTTGAATGTAATAATAACCATCGTTGTCGTTGTGCGCTGTTAAGTAAAAATTTGTGCCAGTAGAAAGCACCAACTGCATTGAAGTAGATGCGCTAAAAGT
>DMUD01000064.1:0-585 GCA_003476475.1 Cytophagales bacterium
ACCCCTAATTATTTTCTTTTTGTGGAGCATCCGCATGTGTATACGTTGGGTAAAAGTGGCGATTTGAGTAATTTGTTACTTTCTGAAAAACAATTGGAAGCTAAAGGCGCTACTTTTTATAAAATCAATCGAGGTAGCGATATTACCTATCATGGCCCAGGCCAGTTGATTGCATATCCCATTTTCGACCTTGAAAATTTTTTTACCGACATACACCTTTATATGCGTTCGCTGGAAGAAGTAGTCATACAAACCTGTGCAGCGTTTGGGATACTTGCCCACCGGATGCAGGGTTTGACAGGAGTGTGGGTGCATGCCGATAGTGTACAACCAGCCAAGATATGTGCCATGGGTGTAAAAACAAGTCGTTGGGTTACCATGCACGGTCTTGCTTTGAATGTAAATACAGACTTGAATTATTTTAATCACATAGTCCCATGCGGCATTCAAGATAAATCGGTGACATCGATTCAAAAAGAAGTGGGAAGGGAAATAAACTTGGAAGAGGTAAAGTCTAAAATGCAAAAAGCCTTTGCCGATGTATTTGGTTTGCGTTATTCCTAAAAAAAAACCCAGCTATTTAGC
>DMUD01000064.1:866-4935 GCA_003476475.1 Cytophagales bacterium
AGGGACTCGAACCCCCATGCCTCGCAGCGCTAGATCCTAAGTCTAGTACGTCTACCAATTTCGTCACATCCGCAAATGGATTACAAACTTAAGAATATTTTTGAAACAGAAACAGCTTTTAAATTTGTTGTACAGTAAAGGAAAAATAAAATTTTAAGTCTGTATGTTATTTTAGTATTTTGAAAGCATTAATCCTTAGAAAAGGCAAAAGGAGTTTGGGCTATGATACAAGTCGATGAAATAGACACCATAGAAGAAAATAAGAATATAGTGTCGCAGTACCGAAAATTACTGCGACACGCTAAGCCTATTTTGAAAGAAGGGGATAGTGCTTTGATTCGTAAAGCATTCAATATGGCAATGGATGCGCACAAAGGCATGAGGCGTAAATCGGGCGAGCCCTACATACTACATCCCATAGCAGTGGCTCAAATAGCCGTCGAAGAAATTGGCTTGGGGACTACTTCAATCATTGCGTCGCTACTGCACGATGTGGTGGAAGATACCGAGATAGAGATTGAAGATATTCGAAGGGAATTTGGTCCAAAAGTGGCCAAAATCATCGATGGGCTTACCAAGATTTCTGGGGTTTTTGATAAAACCATGTCGCAGCAGGCCGAGAATTTTCGCAAGATGCTTCTTACGCTTTCTGACGATTTGCGTGTTATTCTCATTAAATTGGCCGACCGCTTGCACAACATGCGCACGCTCGACAGCATGGCGCGCGACAAGCAGTTGAAAATTGCATCAGAAACTATATACCTATATTCCCCACTTGCCCATCGCTTGGGTTTGTATGCCATCAAAACAGAGTTGGAAGATTTGTATTTAAAGTACTCTGATCCAGCAACATATCGTGAAATTGCCAACAAATTGGCGCAAAACAAAGCAGCACGAAATAGGTTCATTAGGGAATTTATTGCGCCTTTGGAACTAGAATTAAACAAACAAAAAATCAACTATGTCATAAAGGGCAGGCCCAAATCTATCTTTTCCATTTGGAACAAGATGAGACAAAATAATGTCGATTTTGAACACATTTACGACTTGTTTGCCATTCGAATCATTGTCGATACGGAATTGGAAAATGAAAAAGCGGTGTGTTGGCAGGTATATTCTATAGTCACGGATTATTACAAACCCAACCCCGATCGTTTGCGCGATTGGATTAGTACTCCTCGTTCCAATGGTTACGAGTCGTTGCACTCGACTGTAATGAGCAAAACGGGTCAGTGGGTAGAAGTACAGATACGAACAGTGCGCATGGATGAGATAGCCGAGAAGGGCTACGCTGCGCATTGGAAATACAAGGAAAATATCGAAAAAGACTCAAAGGGCGAACGGGGACTAGAGCTTTGGATAAACAAGGTGCGCGACCTATTACAGCGCAACGACCTTTCAGCTGTAGATTTTGTGGACGAGTTCAAGTCTAATCTTTTTACAGATGAAGTCTTTGCTTTTTCTCCCAAAGGAGATTTGAAAGTATTGCCTGCTGGTAGCACTGCTTTGGATTTTGCTTTTGAAATACACACCCAAATAGGGGCGCATTGCTTGGGCGCAAAAGTGAATCAAAAGCTCGTTCCTCTGAGCTATGTGTTGAATAATGGCGACCAAATAGAAATTATTACCTCTTCGAAGCAGAGGCCCACTGAAGATTGGCTAAAGTTTGTCGTGACTACTAAAGCCAAAAGCAAGATAAAAGATTGGCTAAAAGATGACAAGAAACGTATTGCCGACGATGGTAAAGAAATTGTACAACGCAAGTTGAAACACTTGAAGTTGGTCATGACTCAAGAATTGCTCAGTAAATTATTAGCTTATTTCAGGCTTAAGAATTCATTGGATTTGTATTATAAAGTGGCCAAAGAAATCATTGATACGAAAGATTTGAAAGCAGCCATTGAGGCAGACAATATCACATTTAGCGAACATAAGAAAGATCCGGTTTTAGAGCTCAAAAACAAAGAGATAAAAATTACCACAGACCACATCAAACAGGAAATGTTGCTTATTGGTGAGGGGTTGGACAAAATTGATTATACACTAGCCAAGTGCTGCAACCCTATTCCTGGTGATCAAGTTTTTGGTTTTGTAACGGTAAACGAGGGAATTAAAATACATCAAACTACCTGTCCCAATGCGGCCGAACTTATGTCGAATTATGGCTATCGCATTGTTAAAGCCAAGTGGACCGAAAGTTATGAGCTGGCCTTTTTGGCAGGTTTGAGAGTGAAAGGTTCAGATAGGGTGGGTATATTGAACAACATCACTAGGGTAATTTCCAATGAACTTAAAGTAAACATCCGTTCGCTCACAATAGACACGGAGGATGGTATTTTTGAGGGAACGGTTATGTTATTTGTACACGATACCAAGCAACTAGACAAGTTGATACGAAAACTACAGATGGTTCCAGGGGTGGTTAGCGTAAATCGATTTTATACCTAAGTAACTAAAGAATAGCCCTAAGTGTCACGAAGAGTAGCGCTGACATGATGATGCAAACAGGCAACGTAAGGGCCCATGCCAAGAAAATATTTCTTACCGTGCCTCCCTGCAGGTTTTTCAGACCTTTACTGGCCACCATACTTCCCGCTATGGCCGAAGAAAGTACTTGTGTAGTGCTTACAGGCAATCCCAAATAAGTAGAAACCCCAATCGTACTGGCAGCCACCATTTCGGCACTAGCACCTTGTGCATAGGTAAGATGTTGTTTTCCTATTTTTTCGCCTAATGTGATTACAATCCGTTTCCAACCTATCATGGTACCTATGCCCAAAGAAAGTGAAATCATGAAGATAACCCACAGAGGAGCGTATTCTATGTGACTTTTCATTTTTGAAGTCTGGGTTTTCAATTCTTTTAGGCTTCTAACCGAAATATTTACATTCCCCGAGTTTTCCAATTTGTTCACTTGCTTATTCAAGACCATGATATTCTTCCTAACTTGTAATTGTTCTTTTGCAGTAAGGGAGTCTGTTTTAGAGGATAACGTTGAAGCCAACGAAGAAGCATTTTTTTTGAGGTTTGTTAAAATCTCTTTCTCTTTATCAGTCAATAACGAATCATCTACTTCTTTTAGAGTGTTTACACATATTTCAGTTGCTGGTTTTAACTCTTCCAAATTCAATTCGTTATTCAAAGCGAAATGAGAGGGTATGATGGCAATGAGTATCAACATGACCAAACCAACACCTTTCTGACCATCATTTGAACCATGAGAAAAACTAACCCCAGTACAAGTCATAATTAGTATTGCACGTATCAAGGTTGGTGGGTGTTTTTTTTTGAGTGGTTCTCTGAACAAATCTTCTTGTTTTTTGAACAATGACCTAAGGGTAAACATCAGAATGATGGCTAATCCAAAGCCAAATACAGGCGAAATGAGCAATGACAAACCTACGTCCGCAGCTTTAGACCAATTGATGGTTGCGCCGCTGATATTTTCTGGCATGAACGAATAGGCAAGTCCTACTCCCAAAATGGCACCAACTAACGTATGTGAACTTGAACAGGGAATTCCATAATACCAAGTGCCTAAATTCCAAATAATGGCGGTGAGCAACAATGCAAAAATCATGGCCATGTTTTGGCCTAAACTTTGATCTACAAGCGCTTCTAAGGGCAATAAGTTAACTATGCCAGAGGCGACAGAAAGACCAAAGAAAACGCCCGACATTACCCCAAGAAAATTTACGATACCCGACCAAACAACGGCTACTTTCGGTTTTAAAGAATTGGTGTAAATTACAGTGGCAACAGCATTTGCGGTGTCGTGAAAACCATTCACGAATTCAAAAATACATGCAAACAAAATACACAAGATGAGTAAGAGGGTGAGCCCAGCATCGAGACCAAACATAATTGTTGTATTGTTTAAAAATGTGTTTCGAAATATAAACTTAATTTTTGCAAGCCTGTGTAAGATGCTTTCAAACTTAACTTTTTAATAACATTGGAAATTGGCTATTTCCGGTTGAATATCTTCATTATTGGGGCGTACATTTTTTTCTGAAATTCCCAGAAGAAGCGAAATTGACCCAATGAGCTGCCTATACAAATCTGTAAA